>DAII01000002.1:0-4744 GCA_002496065.1 Methanobrevibacter sp. UBA586 | reverse complement strand
ACACTATTATTTTTTAAATAATCCTTTTATACTTCAGTTTTTTATAAAAATTCTATTGACACGAAATATTTTTATAATATAAAGATAAACTATTCTTACAAATATGTGGGGTAGTTTATATGCTTGAAGATTTTATTAATAAACTTAAGAATAAGGCATCTGATGGAATTTCAGAACAGATAATCACTCAAATTTTAGAGGAATCTAAAAATATAGCTAAAAGCAGTGATGATGGTGAGGTCACTGAAGAGATTATCAAAAAAGTTGCTGATAAGATGATAAATACAGGAGACTATCTGAAAAAATTAACTGACGACAGCAATCCTGAATGGTTATTGAACAGGATTGTGGATAATGACTTCTGTGCAGCTTGTGGAACCTGTGAAATAGTTTGTCCTAATAATTTCGTTGATTTTAATGAAGGCCCATCATTAGGAGAATATTGCAGACGTTTAGGAAATGGAATGTGTAATGAGGTATGTCCTCGTGTAAGCTCTGGAAGATATCAAATAAGCTTACGTGAAGATTTCTTTGAGGATTATTACTATGCAAAAGGAGCTGAAGAAGGTCAGGACGGTGGTGTGGTAACCACTTTCTTAAAAGATTTGATTAACAAGGGAAAAATTGACGGTGCTATTGTAGTCGGTGATGCACAATGGAAACCAGTATCTCTTATTATCAAGGATGCAGATGCACTTGAACACACAACTAAATCAAAATACGCAATTTCTCCATTGTCCGCTCTTAAAAAGGCAGGAGACATGGGTCTTGAAAAAGTAGCTGTCGTAGGACTTCCTTGTCAAATGGAAGGACTTAGAAAATACCAATATCATCCATATTTGGCTAAACACAGTTCTGAAATCGGTGATGAAGGATATCCTGTCAAACTTCCAAAGATTGAGTATTTAATAGGATTGTTCTGTACTGAAAAATTCACAATTGACACAATTAAAAAGGCATGTGCAGACAATGAAATCGATATTGGAGATGTTGAAAAATTCAATGTTACCAATGGAAAATTCATAATTGAAACTGCAGATAACACCGTTGAAATTCCTGTAAAAGATATGGAAACCTTCTCAGGTTGTAATGTTTGTCGTGATTTCTCCTCAGAAGTAGCTGATGTTTCCATTGGAAATGTGGGGTCACCTGATGGCTTTTCCACAGTAATCATAAGAACCGAAAAAGGAAAGGATATTGCAGATGCGGTTAAACTGGAAGAGGGCGTAGACAAAGATGCAATTGATAAGTTGACTCAATTCAAATTAAAAAGATTCCATAAAAACATCGATGAACGCATTGAAAATGACGAATTCGTTTCATATTACTGGAACGACTATAAAGGCGGAGTTGGAATCAGATCTGATGGAAATTACTTTGTTCGTGTAAGGGCTAAACCTAGTGGTTTCTATCAACTTGAAGATGCTGAATATATCAATGAAATTGTAAAGGATTATGAGGCAAGAATCAAACTGACAAACCGTGGAACCTATGAGCTTCATGACATCAAACCTAAGGATGTTGAAGAGGTTGTCTACAAGCTAGACAGTCATGGATTGTTAACTGGTAGTGAAGGACCTCTTGTAAGAGGTACTTTAGCATGTCCTGGTCAATTCAACTGTCATTTGGGGTTAATTCCAACAACTGCGTTATGTTATGAACTTGAGGAAAAATTCTGCGAATTCCCTACCAACTATAAATTCAAGATAGCTATTAATGGTTGTCCGAACAAATGTTCCAGACCTCAAATTCATGATTTCGGAATTGCAGGAATTACCTATCCTAAGGTTGAAGCTGAAAAGTGTAACGGTTGTGGAAGATGTGAAGACGTATGTAAGGTAAATGCAATCTCCATTAGAGGTGAAATGTCTTATACCAATGAAAATATCTGTTATGGATGTGGTAAATGTATTAAGGCTTGTCCGCATGAGGCAAGAGATACCAAATTCCATGGATTTGAAGTTTATGTTGGTGGAAAAGCAGGTAGGGAAGTTATTGAAGGTGTAAGACTTGAACTTGAAACTACTGACGAAATCGTTGATTTAATTTCAAAGGTTATTGCAACATACAACAAACTTGCTATCAAACCTCAAAAAGAGAGATTGGCAGGTACTATGAAAAGAATTGGTCAAGCACAATTCATGGAAGAAGTTAAAAAAGCATAATTTCTTTCTTTCTTCTTTTTTTTTAAACAAAATTTTTTTATAAAATGTTGTACAATTATTTTTTATGGATCTAAAAAGGATTGGTGCAATAGTTGCTATCTTGGGACTCATTTTCACTGTTTACTTTATGGATAACTGGGATTATATTGTGCTTGGTTTGACATTTGTCATGTTTGGTTTCTTAATCGCCTTGTTCGGTCTTTTAGAGGGCGTTAAAAAACAAAAAATCATTAATGATAATTTGGATAGGGATATTGAGACTTTCATTCAACCAACTATTACCAAATATTCTAATTTAAATAAGGAGTACCTCAAAAGCTGTTCTAAAGAGGAATATGTTCAAAAAAGAATTCAATTGAACCAAGATTTGGAAAAAGAGCTTGCTGAAGGATTGCCTTACCTATCTAAAAACGACATTAAAAAGATTGTCATTGATTTTAGCCGTAATCAGGACAGTCTTTAAATTATTTTTTTAGGACTTTTCCCTATTTTTTTTCTTTTGGCCTTTAAATCTATTAAACAACTTTAACAATGCCTATGGTTGGAAGGTTGTTATGCATTTTTTAAAAAAAGGATTTAACTTATCAATAATAACTATTGCTTCTGATTCATCACTAATGGTATGGTTATCTCATATTCTTTTATTTCTCCTATTGTACGTGTACATGGAATGGTAATTTCATAAGGCCTACCTACTTATCAAATATCTGAGATAATCTTTTCTTTATCTCTTTATCAATATCCACCATTACATGATCAATCATTGCGTATTATCCTGGTGTATTTAGAAGTTTTTTTAATTCTTTAAGCTCAGATTTTCTTCTAAAGCTTCTCTTTATTTTGTTTAACATACTACATACTCCGAACTTTAGTATTAACCTTTGAAAAAAATAAGTTTTATTTAAATTATAAAAAAAATATAAGGAAAAATATCAAAATTTTAAAGTTTAGATTCATCAATCACAATAGGATTATCAATAGTACCAAAAATATCTGAAAGTTTATTTCTATTCATACACCACTGCTTCCAACGAGAATATGCTTCAGGATCTCTCAAATACATTGATTTTATTTGTTCCAATTTTTCATCCATACTATCCATTTCATCAATCAAATCNNCATATAAATAATCCTTAAATCCATCATAACCATATTCTCCATCAAAAACAATAGGCATGAATAATTCCTCCTTATATATACTTATTAACATCATTATATATGTAACTTATTCTCAAATCAATTACTCCAAATGTTCATCATATAAACTGCAAATTTCTTCTATATTTGAATTCACAAATTCATTTAATTTTTCTTTATATAAACTATCATCACCATCTTTAATATATGAATTCAATATTTCTTTCCATTATGNNTTCCATTATTATCATATGCAAAATCGCTTAAAAGAAACTCATCAGAAATTGAAGTGATATTTATTACTTTAGGATTGTCTTGTGGTTTTAATTCATCACCATGTTTTATATGTGTTGATACTGCACAGCGACAATTAGGATGTGCAGGACATAAATCCATTGAATCTTTTATAGGATGAGGATTATGTGCCTTATTTTCAAGACAAGTCTTACAGACACGACCATCATCTGAATGTATCACATCTATTTCTTTTACTCCGTAATTTGCGTATGCTTGTAGTGTTCCGGTGGTTTGTGCTCTTGCTGTTTCTGTTCTTGCTATCATTCCTGCTCTTTGAGCTGGGGTTAAAGTTTTAGTAGGTGGAACTTTATTTTTTGAATCCATAATGTTGGTGGCTATTTGAGAGGGATGTAAATCCGAAGCCATTCCTACAAAGATTTCCTCTTGGATTGTATTAATGAAATCATTACTAACATTTTTAATAAGTTCAAAATTGTAATCTTTAAGGAATGTTAGAGCATAACGTGATGCTTCAGTATAAACACGTCTTTGTCTTATGTCATTGTATCCTTTAGCTTCTCCTACATTGTAGATTCTTTCTATTACTTCATTAACATCTCTGCTTGTTTGGTGGTAGATTTCACGTATGTCTTCTCGTATGTTTTCAAATATTTCACTTTCTCTCATGGATTGGTTAATAGTAGCTTTTCTTGCTTCATCTGACTGTAACCATTCCACATACTTGTATGCTTGTTTGTTAAAATTATCATCAAGCAGTTTANNGTGCTTCCTCAGAAGTTATGGGAGCAGCATTAAGGTCAATGTCTAAGTATTTAAGCATTAAACGATTAGTTTTAGCTCTTTCCATCAAATAGTTATACTTATTATTATTTAACCTCCTCTCCATAACTACTGCTTTCCTTATAATTTCAGATAGGGATTTTTGTTTTTCTTCCTCATCCTCTTTATCTACATCTTCATCTTCTTTTTGAGGTGGGGTGTTTGCTTTCTCCTCTGCTTCTGCTCCCTCGTTATCTGTTTCAGGTTCTTTGTTAAGTTTCTCATCAACAATTGACTCAAGTTTATCTTTAACTAATTCTACTGTTGATGGAACTATTTCTTCTTGTTTTTCACTCATTAACTCGTTGAAAAGGCTTATTACTTTTTCCTCGGTTAATTGTTCGGTTTCTTCTTTAGCATTGATA
>DAII01000115.1:5703-9413 GCA_002496065.1 Methanobrevibacter sp. UBA586 | reverse complement strand
TGGATTGGAAATGGAGTAACTTGGAAAGGCCTTATCGGAGGAACCCTACTCGGAACGATTGTCGGAACCCTTCAGGGCTTAATCGGTCCTTTAATAATAGCTAATTTTGGACCTTACATATTTACACCAATCTGCTCTAATTTAGTAGAAGGAATTATTACAGGATTCCTATTGGGATTTGGAGCTTTAGTTGGAGATGCAATTGNNAAATACTTGATAAGATTATTGAGTTAATTCCAGCTCCAACTGGAGACAAAGATAAACCATTACAATTCCAACCAGCATTATTAGACTATAATGATTTCGTAGGAAGAATTGGAATTGGAAGAGGAAGACCTGCACCAGTTTTAGATCAGATTGACTTTTTAATTGTCGCTTTATTATTTGTCTCTCCAATCTACAACTTTAGTTGGATGTTTATTGTAATAGCTATTGGTCTTACCCTCATAATTCATCTGGTTACAAATTCAATTGCATATTTGATTGGAGTTAAGGATACTTGGTATTAAAATTAAAAAAAAAAGATGGAGGTTTAAACTGCTTTGTTCATCATGACAGCAGTTCCAACGGCTGGTGCTACAACACACTGTTCATCAGTTAAGATTTCATCCATTGATTTTACTTCTAGATTTAAAAGTTTTGCAGCTTCCTAGNNAATCTAGGTTTTGTGTTTGAGATACTTGATTAAGTCCCTCTGCAATTTGTGCTATTTGTGCCTTATGAATAAAACTAGCTATTTTTTCTATATCGTTTTCAGACAGCATATCCATATCAGCACAAAGTACACGAGCTATTCTCTTCATACATGACAGTTTTGACTTGTCTTCACCGTCAAATGTGTCGCAAACGTAATCAGATTCGTCAATTAAACCCAACACCATATAGACATCGGCTNNAAGCTCTGATGCAACCCTGTATTCGTTTCCGTTGAATGGTACCTTTTCAAGAAAACTTGCAAGATTGGTCCTTAATGTTCCTGTATAGACAAGTTCCCCTGTGGCCAACCTTTCAAAGTCAGAGTTTCCGATTGCACATTGCTTTCCTCCCCTAATTGGAATTATATCTGTGGTTGTACTTCCAGTATCTATAAAAATACAATTGTCACTAATTAAAGTGGCTATTTCACATGTAGCTATCCAATTTGCAGCTGCTGCATTTAAAGGATTTGCTTCTATCTCTTTTTTTGTAAGAATTCCATCAAGCCCTACATATCCAATAGGACAATTAAATGTCANNCATTTTTCCACAATATCAAGAACGCCTTCTCTTTTGGTGTCGTAAGCATCAACAAGTTCTGCAGTCATTGATATTCCAACTGCATCGATTTCGTCAACCGGGCATATTTTCTCTATCAAATCCACCAATACTTCCTGCAAGTCATCATTATTACTCCACATCGGCAAGTATGCAAAATCGGTTTCAATGTTTTTAATTTCCTCACCATCGAAATCTATAACAGCCAAATCGGTGTTGGCACCGCCAATGTCAAAACCAGCTATTTTCATTTCTTAAAACTCCTCAATCATAAGATAGTCCTTTACTTTCTTAAACTCAACATGGCCCTTAAATGAAACCATGTCCTCCAAATCCTTTTGAGTTATTTTGCCGTCAACCCAATCAATAATGCCTTTGGCAATGTTAAATTCCGCTATCTTCTGAAGTCCCACATAGGGTGTTGTAAATCTTGAGTTGATTTCAATCAAATAAGCATTATACATGTCATTTTCATTTGTATTTAACCTTAAATCAACACCGACAAATCCTTTTAGACCCTCTAAGGACTCACAGGCCTTAACGGCAACTTCCAGAATTGTCTCTTCAAAATCTACATCATATGGCAACATACCTCCAAGATACCTTTCAAAATCTTCCTTGATTTCAACAAACTGCTTGTTGATACTTAAAGGAATTGCCTTGCCTTCATTAACAATCAGACTGACGCTAAGATCTTCCCCTTCAATATACTCTTGAACGAGTATTCTTGAGCCTGGAGGAAATATCTTTTCCAAATCATAGGACAAATCATCGATGCTGTCTAAAATCACCACATTTTCACAGTCAACACCGTTGATTGGCTTGATGATTATCTTAAGTGTTGAAAGAGGATCTTCAGCCTGCCATTTTTTGTAAAGGTTTTCGACTGCACGTTTCCAATATCCTTTTGGGTCTATTTTGAACTTGTTTGTGAGAGGTTGAGGTACGACATTGTACAATGCATCAAACAACTCATATTTGTCGGAAGTTCTAAAACAGGCCTCGGAATTGGAATTGTAAATGAAAACATTATTGTCTTCAAGAATTTTAGCTATGTTATAAAGATGATTGTCATTTTCAGCCGCAATGTAAATTGCTTTCTCAAATCCCTTTAAATTGTCTTTTAAATATTCTTCTAGGTTACCATCAATTATGATTGGAGTTACATTATCATATCCGTCGGCAACGTGCTTATAAGTATTATTCAGTATAATACTTACATCAAAATCTTTTAAATCATCTAAAAGTGAACGAATAAGAGCTTCCGCTTCAGAACTGATACATTTATCATTTTCCCCAGAAGCTGTGAAATATTCGAATACCAAAATAGAATTATTCTCTGTATTTGTCATAAGTAATCATCAAATCCTTAAGGTTTAAATCATCATATGGGAATACCATTTTTTCATTGTCATAAACTAGCTGAACCAATGCGTTGTATTTTTCTTCGAACTCGGCTACGGTAATGTCATCAACCACAATGGTCATTTTTCTTTTAAATGAAGTCATGATGTCTTCAGGAGATTCTATTTTAAGTAATCCCTCATCATAGAACTTCTCTATTGCATCAATTGTTAGAACAGCGGAATTACCATCACCATACGGATNNTTTCATGCTTTCAGCAAAATCTTCATTTTCCAAGATTTTCCTTACGAAACCAACGATGACATCAGTATCTGCACCAACAAGAATGTTACCTCCTGCATTTACTGTTTCAGGCCTTTCAGTATTATATCTTAAGGTCAGTGCAGGTATGTCAAGAGTAATCGCTTCTTCCTGAAGTCCTCCTGAGTCTGTCAATATCAAATCGGATTTGGATTGAAGTATTAGGAAATCAAGATATCCCAATGGTTTGACCATGTGAATATGGTCCAAATTCTCCAATTCCTCAAACAAGCCAAAGTTCTCAAGGGTTTTCCTGGTTCTTGGATGAATCGGGAAAATGATGTTGGTTTCTGTAAGCTCTTTTAAAGCATTTATAATTCCAACCAAACGATGTTCATCATCCACGTTTTCAGCCCTGTGCATTGTTAAAGTAATTATATTATCCATAGCGTCGAAATCAAGGTCTTTCAATGACTCTTCCCTAATGTCTCTTTTTTTAGCTATTTCCAAATGTCTAAAACAAGCATCCACAACACTGTTACCTGTGATTATCATTCTTTTACGAGAGATGTCCTCTGCAAGCAAATTAACAGCAGATTCCTCAGTTGGAATAAAATACATTGTAGAACAAACATCACTTGCCTTACGATTAATCTCCTCAGGCATTGTAATGTCAAAAGAACGCAAACCAGCCTCAACATGGCCCACAGCAATGTGAAGTTTGGTGGCTACAAGAGATCCTGCCAAAACAGCATTTGTATCTCCCTGAACAAGAACGATATCAGGTTTCTCATCAATCAGAATCTTTTCGATACCCTCCATCATCAATCCTGTTTGTCTACCGTGGCCC
>DAII01000115.1:0-5664 GCA_002496065.1 Methanobrevibacter sp. UBA586 | reverse complement strand
CATAATGTTGTCCTGTATGAATTAGAACCAATTCAATTTCCCGTTTAGTTATTTCATCAATAATTGGAGCCATTTTAATAATTTCAGGCCTAGTTCCGAGTACGACAGCTATTTTCATCATAATCCCTCTTATTAATAAATTAGTGTAAATCATTTAAACTTTTTATCATTGACTCTTTAATTGCATAAGATTTCTGTAAATCCGTTAAACTGTCAACAAGGTTTCTTTTAAATCTGTTACATGCATAATCATCATAGACAAATTTAATTCCATCATATACAATATCCATTAAAATCAGATAATCAGGTTCCAGAACCTTGATGTTGGCTCTTGGAGCACCCTCTTCAGGATTCAACAATTCCTCAACTTCACTTATTTCCATTTTACCTATTCCCACATCTACAAAAACACGCATCATCTTACGAACCATGTTCCATAAAAAGCTTTCACCATAAATATCTATAAAAATTGGTGAAATTGGTTCATGCAAATTGGGAAACTCCCTTTTGTGGAAATCTGAAAGTTCAACTCTGTTTATTTCAATGCTGTCAATTGTCCTAGTGGTTGTTTTCTGGAAACGCTTTGTAAAATTAGTGAAGTTATGGGTTCCTTTAAAAACCTCAGCCACTTCATGAAGCCTGTCAAAATCTAGGTCATCCCTAAAAAGCATGTACCTATACTGACGCATTTCAGCGTACCTCGGTTTGAATCCGAATCTTACAGGAGCCTTTGCAAGTATCTGAATGTCATCAGGCAAGCTATTGTTAATTTCATTTACACGAACTTCCTTTTCACTTTGAAAGCTGATAACATTACCCAAGCTATGAACACCGGCATCGGTACGTCCTGCAATTCTAAATCTGGACTTTTTCAAATCATCAATATAACCCAGTTTTCTTAGATGGTAGATTAATTCCTCTTCAACCGTTCTTAAATCAGGTTGTCTTTGAAAACCATGAAAATTTGTTCCAATATACCCAATTTTTAAAGCAGTTCTCTTCATGTTTGATAATATGGTTGTTGTAATAATAATAATTTTATATTCGTCACGAAATTTGATTGAAAAATAGCTAATTTTAATTATATCAAAGTTAAATAAATAATATATTATATACTGTTAACGGAGATAAAAATGTCATTTAAAAAAGATGAAATGTTAATAATGCCTGCTGTTGATGTTAAAAATGGTAAATGCGTGCAGCTTGTTCAGGGAAAACCAGGTAGTGAAATGGTTCAGATTGAAAATCCTGAAAAGGTAGCCAGACAATGGGAAGAAATGGGTGCTGATGCATTACATATAATTGATTTGGACGGTACAATAAATAAAGAAGCCAATTTCCCTGCCCTTAAAAAGATAGTGGATGAGGTTTCAGTTCCTGTACAGATTGGTGGTGGAATCAGAAGCACTGACTATGCCAAAGAACTTCTTGATTTAGACATTGAAAGAGTAATCATCGGAACCATGGGAATAATGCATCCAGAAACCTTGACATTGCTTGCTGATGAATATGGCTCTGATAGGATAATGATCTCCCTTGATAGTAAAGACAACAAGGTCGTAATTAAAGGTTGGCAGGAAAATATTGACAAAACCCCTGAGGAACTTTCCAATACAATGAAGGAACATGGTGCAGGAAGCATTCTCTTTACGAATGTTGATGTGGAAGGACTGCTTGGTGGATTTAATCTTGAACCTTTAACAAACCTTAAAAAATCAGTGGACATTCCAATTGTCTATTCCGGTGGAATTTCAAGTATTGAAGATGTGAAAGAACTGAATAAGACAGGAGTGGAAGGTATCGTAATTGGATCCGCACTCTATAAAGACAAAATCGATTTGAAAGAAGCCTTAAAATACCAAAAAAGGTAGGATTGTGAAATAATGAAAAAAGTGATGGCAAGTGGAACATTTGACATATTGCATCCCGGCCATGGAATATACCTTGAAGAGGCCAAGAAACTTGGTGGGGATGATGCTGAGCTTTATGTTGTTATAGCTCGCGACTCTACAGTTAAAAAAAATAAAAGAACACCAATTGTAGGTGAAGAGCAACGTAGAGACCTTATTCAAATGTTAAAGCCTGTTGATGAAGCTCTCCTCGGAAATGAAGATGGAGACATCTTTAAAATTGTAGAGGAAATTGACCCAGACATAATAGCTATTGGGCCAGATCAATGTCATGATGAGGAGAAACTCCAGAATGAAATTGACAAAAGAGGGCTTAAGGCAAAGGTAGAGCGTGTAAATGTCTATCATGATACTCAATTTGATAGTAGTTGTAAAATTATTAAAAAAATTAAAAATACTAACTTTAAAGATAAATTAGATGACTGTGATTAATATGAAAACTGTAGCTATTGTAGGAGCAAGTGGATATACTGGTGGAGAATTACTTAGAATGCTTTTAAACCATCCTGAAGTGGAAATCGTAGATATTACTTCAAGACAATACGAGGGAGTGGAAGCACATAAAATACATCCCCACATCAGAGATTCTGGACTTGTTTTTAAAAATAAAAAACCATCTGAATTAGATGCGGACATTGTATTTACTGCAACTCCCCACGGAGCTTCAATGAAAATTGTTCCAGACATTCTAGAAACAGGAGCAAGAGTAGTTGACCTTAGTGGAGACTATAGATACAGATCCAAGGATGTTTATGAAAAATGGTACGGAATAGAACATACCAGTGACATCGAAGCAGTATACGGACTTCCAGAAATTTACAGGGACGAAATCAAAAAGGCAAACCTTGTGGGAAATCCAGGATGTTTCCCAACAGGAGCTATTCTCTCATCATACCCATTGGTCAAAAATGATTTGGTTGACAGAATAGTTATCGATTCAAAAACAGGAGTTAGCGGTGCAGGAGTCAATCCAAGTGAAACCACACATTATCCAAATATTGCAGATAACGTAAACCCATACAAAATATTNNGAAAATATCAACACACAGACACATGTCCGAAATACAACAGGAATTAAATGGCTTTGAAGGAGTCAAGGTTTCATTTACCCCTCATTTGGTTCCTGTCATTCGTGGAATCCAAACCACAAGCCACAGTTTCCTAAATGAAGAAAATGAGGACATCACACCAGAGGAACTTAGAAAAATATATGAAAATGCATATGGAGACGAATACTTTATTAAACTCATGGACGAAGGGGAAATCCCACACTTAAGCTCTGTTCGTGGATCTAACTTTGCACATATCGGAGGATTTGAAATAGATGAAACCGGAAGAGTTATAATGCTTTCAACCATTGACAATTTAGTTAAAGGTGCGTCAGGACAAGCTATTCACAACATGAACANNCAAACCGGCCTTGAACATTATGGACTTCACCCATAGGAGAAAAAATATGAGGACATTAATCATTTACTATTCCGAAACAGGAGCAACAGAGGTAATTTCACAAGTATTAGCACATTACCTGAATGCTGATTTGGTTCAGATACATGACATGAAACCTAGAAGTGGGTTTAAAAATAAATTAAGTGCTTCATTTGATGCATTTCGTGAAAACAAAACAGAAATTTACCCACCAACCATTGATTTGACCAATTATGATTTGGTTTATATTGGAACTCCCGTTTGGGCATCTAAACCAACCCCATCAATTATTACAATAATTGACTCATTGAACTTGCAGGGAAAGGATGTTATTCTTTTTGCTACAATGTCAAACAAAGGGGGCTCATCCACAATTGAAAGAATGGATGAAAAAGTCAGGGCTCGTGGAGGTCGTGTAATTGAATCTTTTACAGTTAAAACAAAAGACAAAGGCTCCAATCAGCTCATAAGAGATGCTGAAAGCATTATAGAAATTTTAGATTTGAAAATTTACAAATAAAAAGGTAATTCTTATGGATGAACTTAAAAAATCCGAATTAAAAATTAAAGCAATAGAAAACGGTACTGTAATTGACCACATTACAGCAAACCGTGCATTGCAAATTCTTAAAATACTAAATCTTCCAAATCCTGAAACAAAAAACGTTACAGTGGCCATGAATGTTTCTTCAAAGGAAATTGGAAGAAAAGATNNATGAGGAAATTAATCAAATAGCACTGATAGCTCCAAAAGCTACAATTGATATTATTCGCGATTACAAACCTGTAAAAAAAGACAAGATAATTCTTCCTAACAAAATAAATGATTTAATCAAATGTACCAATTCAAAATGCATTACAAATAATGCCAATGAACCTATAGTGCCAAAATTCACAGTTATTGAAAAATATCCTCCTGTTGTCAGATGTCATTATTGTGAAAAATTGATAAAAACAGAAGATATCGAAAAACAATTCGAATAATCATTCTGTTTTTCAATTTCTATTTTTTAAATAGTCAGCCAATCTTTTTGATAATGCAAGTATTGTCAGGATTGGTGGTTTACCTGGAGATACTGGAAGTACACTTGCATCTGCAACAAACAAACCTTCAATATCAGTTTCCAGATTACTATCAACTATTTCTCCAATAGCTGCAGATCCTCCAGGATGTGCTCCTCTGTAGACCGTTGATTTTATGGTATTTACATCAACCCCTGATTTTTCCAAAATCATTCCAGCTACTGCACACCCTTCAGCCAAATAGCGAGCGTCTGTAATGGTATTCTCTTTTATAACATCACCATCATCGGTTATATAACCCTTACCTTCATCAGGTGTTTTTACCATAATAGATAGGATATCCTCATTATTTAAAGTATTATCATTTAGTTTATCCTTTATGAATGATGAAAAGTGAGGTGAAAGTACGAAATTGTCTCCAACCACAAGACCGCTCATCTGAACCTCGCTATTGAAACCTATTCCCTTAAGAACACCACCCATTGTTATGAATGGATCGAAGAACAATCTACGCCCTGCATTTTCAATTCCAAGTTTTCTTAAATATAAAGGACTGTTAACGGCTCCTGCAGCCAATACTACCTTGTCTGATTTCAAGGTAAGCTCTTCACCGTCTTTGACTAGCCTGACTCCAATTACATGATTGTTTTCAGTTAGGATTTCAATGTCCTCAGCATTGTCAATCAATTCAGCACCGTTTTCAATTGTCTTGTCTATAAATAGCTTTGAAGTCCATTTGGCATCAACAGGACATCCCAATGCACAAAGCCCGCATTGAACACATTTTTCCTCATAAACAGCCTTTGGCATCTTTGAAACATTTAATCCCAATTCCTTTGCTGAATCCAAAAACAGTTTACTTCCCTTACCTATATGAGAATCATCCAATTCATGAACGTCAATCAACCTTTCCACATAATCATATTCCTCAGTTAAATCGATTCCATATGGATTTAACTCCTTATCCAATGCACGAACCATATTAGCCATTGAAACAATTGTGGATCCCCCTACACAGGTTGTTGTAAGCAAATCCAAACTATCATTATACTTATCATAATGTTGTATTCCTTCCTTGGTTTCAATATAAGGCCCTTTATCAATTACAGTTACCGGAATTCCTGATTTAGAGAGCTCATATGCAAGTATTCCCCCACCAGCACCAGAACCAATAATAACAATCATTAAATCACACCTTAAAATAGTTACAATTAATATTTATTGAAAAATATATTAAATATATTATTATTTAAAATAAACATATATAATTAATAACAATTAACATTTATTAGAATAGGTGAAA
>DAII01000043.1:6903-7391 GCA_002496065.1 Methanobrevibacter sp. UBA586 | reverse complement strand
TTTGGCTCGTAAACTTAAAAAAATGTTTGATTATGAGGTTGTGGTATTGTCTGCACAAGACATTGACAATTTAAGGGCAAGGGACGTTAACCTAAATGAAATTGAAAAAATTGCAATGGCTAGGATTATTTCAAAAATCGAACCAGAAAAGGCCATAGTTGATGCTGTGGACATTAATGCGGAAAGATTTCAAAACTCATTGCATGAATTGACAGATTGCAATATTTTGGCTGAACATAAGGCCGATGATAATCACATTCAAGTTAGTGCAGCTTCAATTATAGCTAAACNNAAACCAGAGACGAGTTTATTCAACAGATTAACAAGGAATATTGCAAACTTGGAGGTATTGGTTCAGGATATCCAAGTGATCCTAAAACTAAAAAGTTTTTAACTAATTTTACTTATGATGAGATGCCTGATTTTGTTAGAAAATCATGGACAACCGTTTCAAAAATGAAAAAATAACTCCTCATTCTATTTACTTT
>DAII01000043.1:0-6798 GCA_002496065.1 Methanobrevibacter sp. UBA586 | reverse complement strand
GTAATCACCTATGTCATTCTATTTATAGGTATTTATGGACTTCTCCTTTCTATTAGAAAAATCCATTATCTTAGAAAAATTAGTAAAGTGGATGCCACTGAGATTTTTGGCGTCGTTACAGCTTCTANNATTCTATGGAA
This sequence comes from Methanobrevibacter sp. UBA586, assembly GCA_002496065.1. Taxonomy (GTDB): domain Archaea; phylum Methanobacteriota; class Methanobacteria; order Methanobacteriales; family Methanobacteriaceae; genus Methanocatella. Next base: position 6,658 of record DAII01000043.1, on the reverse strand, counting down.
CGAGGAGGGGCTGTTGAAGCATTAAAACAATTAAATACATATAAGAATCCTATTTCTAGAATTGTTTCTGAAACTTTAAAAATAGGTTATAAAAATAAAATTGAAGTTGAGGAAAGTATTGAGCAAATTTTCATTGTTGAAGTAAGTAAAATGACTAAAAATATCAATACTCTCAAAACTATCACTGAGTTAGCTCCATTTTTAGGGCTTATTGGTACCGTTATTGGTATTTGGATGACTTTTAAAGCATTAGGAGTAAACGCTAATGCAACTGCAATGGCACAAGGTATCTATACAGCTCTTATTACTACAATCATGGGATTGACTGTAGCTATTATTTTATTGCCGATTTATACTTATATCCAAGGTTTGATTGAACATGAAATGGATAAAATTGAGCTTGCTACTAAAATGACCAATTGGGGTTATGGTATAGCAAAAGTTAGAGTGGATGCTAATGTGGAATGTGCATTGGAAGCTTTACAAAGAACTGAAGGGGTTGTAAATACCAGAGCTATCTCTGATCCATATGCTAATATTAAAGTCTCTTTCAAACCAAGTATGTTGGATAAAAGTATTTCTAATGTAATTCTTGAAAAGTGTAATGTCAATTCTGAAATAATTGAAAGTAAACTAAAACAGTAGTGATTTTATGGCAATTGATGTTAAATCATATAAAAAAAGAGTGCTGGATCAAAAACCGAACTTTAATCTGGTTCCATTTATTGATATCCTATTTACTCTTATGATATTTTTGGTTATAACAAGTAGTTTTTCTACAGCTCCAGATGTCTCTGCAACTGATCAAGATGGTGGAACTGGAAAACCTAACATGACCGATACAAGTGGTGTTAAAGAGTATTATGTTGTTCCGGTAGCTAATTTACAGAAAGTTACAGTAAACGGACAGGATATGTCTGATATGATTAAAAATAATGCAGTTGGTGTGCTGGCAAGTGTTATGGATGAAGGAGAGGTTATTATTAAGCCAGGAGAGATAACCATTACAACGCCTGAAGGCATCACTCCTGAGCAAGCTGTTCATGTTCCTGAATAATTTATTAAGAAAGGATGGGGATTTATAAAATGAAATATACTGGGAGAATTTTGTCAATTGGAATGAATGTCGATGGAAAACCTTTTGTTGCATATAGAGTATCAAGTAGGTCATTTCCTAATAGACAATGTCTTAAATTTGATAATAGGGCTGCAATAGTTCCTAAGGAAGGATTTGAAAAAGATATTTTCAAAAATACATACATTACCTATAATTGTATTAGGATTGTAAACAATGTGGCCATTGTGTCTAACGGTTCACCTACTGACGTAATCGCTGATAAAATACATGTAGGAATGAACATTAAGGATGCAATTGCATATTCCTTATTAACCATGGATTATGAGAAGGATGATTATCATACTCCAAGGATTGCTGGGGCTGTAACCTCTACAAATCATAAGGGAGACTACGAATGCTATATTGGAATTGCTAACGATGAAAAATTATTGGTTGATAAGGTTCCATATGGTGAAGCTGCATTTATATCAACCTATGGTTCTGNNTCATGCAGTAGAATTTGAAGCTAAAGATTCCAAAGAAGCTGCTCAATACATTTTTGATCAAGGAATCTTTGCAAACTATAAAAAGCCAGTAACTGCTGGTGCAGCTGTTTTTGATGGAGAATGGACTATCGAGTCCCTTAATCCATAATTTTTTTTTATTTTTTTTATTTTTATTTTTTCGTGTTGATTTATATGACAATTGAATTAATTGGTCTTACAGAGATTCCTTTGGTTAAAAAGGATGATAACATTGCTGATTTAATTGAAGATTCTTTANNTTAAATAAACAGAACCTTACTTTAATGCATGGAGATATTTTATTAATTGCGGAAACTTTAATTTCCAAAGCTGAAGGCAATTTTATTGATTTGGAAAGTTTGACTCCATCTGATGAAGCTATTGAACTTGCAGAAAAATGTGGAAAAGATGCTAAACTTGTTGAAAGTATTCTTCAGGCTTCTAATGAAGTTGTTAAGGTAGGTCCTGATTTTATCATTACTGAAACCACTCATGGTTTTGTATGTGCTAATGCGGGAATTGACGAATTGAATGTTGATGATAATCTGGCCACTCCAATGCCTGATAATCCTGACAAATCCGCCAATGAGATTAGGGAGATTTTAGAGGACAAATATTCAACAGAATTGGCTATAATTATAACGGATACTCAGGGAAGGGCTTTCAGAGTTGGTGCAATAGGTACTGCCATAGGTTGCAGTGGCATAACTCCGCTATGGCGTAGGGTTGGAGACACTGATTTGTACGGTCGTGAACTTGAAACTACTGAAATAGCTACTGCTGATGAACTTGCAGCTGCGGCATCTTTGATTATGGGTCAGGCTAATGAGGGGATTCCTGTTGTTTTATTGAGAGGTTTTGATAGTTTTGACTTGTTGAGGGATACTGAATCAGATATTTCCAAATTGTTGAGACAAAAGAAATTCGATGCTTTTAGAGATTAGGTTATTATTATGATTACTGTATTATCTGGGGGAACTGGAACTCCCAAGCTATTGCAAGGAATTAAGGAACTTGTGGATGAGGAAGATTTGAATATTATTGTAAACACACTTGAAAATGATTATTTTTCCGGTGTTTATGTCTCTGCTGACATTGATACTGTCTTATATACGATGACAGACATGATTAATGATGAACTCTGGTATGGGGTTAAGGGAGATACATTTGTCACTAATGAAAGACTTGCGGAAATTGGAAGTCCTGAGTTGCTTAGAATAGGGGCTATTGATAGAGCCACTAAAATACAAAAGACTCTCTTAATGGAAAACCATACGTTAAGTGAAGCGGTCAAAATTCAGGCAGAGAATATGGGTATTAAAGCTAATGTACTGCCTATGAGTAATGAAAATTCAGATATCAAAATCGTAACAGACATTGGTGAATTGGAATTCCATGACTTTTTAATAAAGCATCAGAGTGAACCTGAAGTGTTGGATGTAGTATTCAGTGAAGTCGCTCCAGCTCCTGGAATAATAGATGCAATTAAAAATTCTGATATGGTGATTATCGGTCCTTCAAATCCGATTACATCAATTCTGCCGATATTGTCCCTTGAGGGTGTGAAGGATGCACTGAAAGAAACTTATGTGGTAGCTGTTTCTCCAATCATAGGTAATGATTCTGTTTCAGGTCCTGCCAGCAAATTTATGAAGTCTTTGGGCATTCCAGTATCTTCATTTGGTGTTGCATCATTTTACAGTGAATTTTTAGATGAGTTTGTAATTGATGACAAGGATATGGAACTAAAAGAGGAAATAGAAAAAATAGGATGTGAAGTTAAAGTAACAAACACCATAATGAAAAACTTGGATGATAAAAAGCATCTTTCAGAATTAATTTTAAATAATATATAAAATATAACTTTACTTGTATTTTAATCTGGTGACATAATATGATACAAATGACTTTAATACAAATTGATAATTATGGTCCATGGACTGTTACTCCAAGACCAAGAACAGAATCTGATCTTCAGATTTTACAGGCTGAACTTTTTGCAGATATTCAAAGACAGGTAGCTGCTAGAAAAGGACTGGTATTTTATACAAGATTTGACAATTTACTTGCGATTACTAATGGTCTTACCGTAGAAGATCATTTGAGAATACAAAGATCCATTAGAAATAGATATCCAATTACAATAAGTATGGGTATTGGTGCTGCTGAAACACCCCACGAAGCTCAAAAATTAGCTACTATTGCACTTCAAAAAGAGGGTGGAGCTCAATCCAGTGATAGAAAAGAAATTTTGGCAGTAGACAGCATTATTGAAGATCCTGAAGATTCATTTGTTCAAGTAGCTCATATTGATATTAATAGCGTTACTGAAACTTTAACTGATATTGAATCTGCATTTGATACTAGTTTCATGGTAAACAAAACCCAACACTATNNATTAGTTAAAAAAGGCGCTTTACTATTCTTCATTGGTGGAGATAATTTTATGTCACCGTGTAATGGATTATCTGAGGAAGATATCAAAAATATCTTAGTTGAAATTGATGAAGAAATTGGTATTGGTCTTAAAGCAGGTATTGGTAGATCTGATAACGCTGAGGATTCCGCTTATATGGCAGATATAGGTCTTGAGGAAATTCGTGATAAGAATAATAAGTTATGGACCTGTGTTGTCGATAAATTATAGGGGGAATTTTTATTAAAGTAGTGNNTAGTAGTTGCTCCGATGGCAGGAATTACTGATGCCGAATTTTTAAACAAAGTAATTCCCTATGGTTTTGATGTAGCTACTTTAGGAGGATTCAATTTGGATGAACCTACAATTGAAGCCTCTAGTTTAATTCTTGAAAGAGGAAGGAAAGAATTTCACTTCCCTTTAAATCTTATTTTTTCACACATTGAAAGTGAAGCTTCACTTATTAAAGACAATCATGATGATGTTAAAGTTTCTGTCAATGTACGTTCCACAACTCCAGAACCAATTATAAAACTCGATGAAATCGATGATTTGGATATCATTGAAATAAATTGCCATTGCAGACAGCCTGAATTTCAAGAAATTGGCTGTGGTCAAAGCATGCTTCAAAGGGAAGATTTGGGGGAGTTTATTTCAGAGGTTGTGGATAATGTTTCCAAGGAAGTCTCAGTTAAAATTAGGGCAAATGTAGTTGATGATTTGAAAATAGGTCATATTATTGAGGATGCAGGAGCCGACTATTTGCATGTTGATGCAATGAAACCCGGTGTTTTTGATGCTGATTACGACCTTTTAGACAATTTGTGTTCTAATTTAAAAATCCCGATTATTGGTAATAATTCGATTGATAGCGAAGAAAAAATAAAAAAGATGTTAGAAACTGGTGTTTTTGGTTTTTCAATTGCCAGAGCTCTTATTTCTTCCAAACTCAATTTTGATATATCTAGTTTTTAATTTTATTTGTTTTTACTTTGAATTAGTTTATATTAACTATGATAACATTGTTATATAATAGCTATTATTAGAAAGTCTTATTAATAGAGCATTCTATAAATATATAATAATTTATAATAAAGGTGATTTAATGGAATTTATAACTCTTAAAAATGTTACAAAAAATTTTGGTGGAGTTGATGTTCTTAAAAATATTAATCTTAAAATTGATGAAGGAGAAACCTTGGGAATTTTAGGTCGTAGTGGATGTGGAAAATCCGTATTAATTAACATGCTTAGAGGAACATTAGATTATAAACCAGATGAAGGTCAAGTAATTCTTAATCTTGCAGTATGTCCAGATTGTCTAGCTGTAGAATCACCATCTCACGTTGGTGACGAATGTGCTTGTGGAAGAAAATACGAATCTGAAGTAGTGGATTTCTTTAACTGTGATAGAAAACTCTTTGCAAGTATTAAAAGAAGAATAGCTATTATGTTACAACGTAACTTCGCATTATATGATGAAGAAAGCGTAATTGAAAATGTAATGAGAGCTATGGGTGCCGAAGGAGACTTCGAGGAAAAATTATACAAGGCATTGGAACTATTAGAAATGGTTCAAATGAACCATAGGATTACCCACATTGCTCGTGACTTAAGTGGTGGGGAAAAACAGAGAGTAGTACTTGCAAGACAACTGGCAAAGGATCCTATGTTGTTCCTTGCTGATGAGCCTACAGGTACCTTGGATCCTCAAACCGCAAAAAAATTACACAATACATTAATTGAGGGTGTCAAAGATAAGGGAATTACAATGTTAATCNNTCACTTCTCATTGGCCGGAAGTCATGAATGAGCTTGCAGACAAGGTAATCTGGTTGGATGCAGGTGAAATCATTGAAGAAGGACCATCTGAGCAAGTTGTAGAAAACTTCCTAAAAACAGTACCTGTTCCTGAAAAAGTGGAAAACCCAGAAATTGGTGAGGTTGAAATCAAAATCAACAATGTTAAAAAACACTACTTCTCCATTGAAAGAGGGGTTGTAAAAGCAGTTGACGGAATTGACTTGGAAATCCACAAAGGAGAAATCTTCGGTATTGTAGGATTGAGTGGTGCAGGAAAAACAACCCTAAGTAGAATGCTAATAGGTCTTACAGAACCAAGTAGTGGAGAAATAGCCATTAAACTTGGTGATGAATGGATTGACATGACAAAAGTAGGTCCACTTAACAGAGGCCGTATAATGCCTTACCTTGGATTGTTACACCAAGAATACTCATTGTATCCTCACAGAACAATAATTGGAAACTTGACCGATGCAATTAGTTTGGACCTCCCTGCAGAATTTGCAAAAATCAAGGCTATTCATGTATTGACTGCTGTAGGATTTACTGAGGAGGTTGCAGCTGCATTACTTGACAAGTATCCTGATGAATTGAGTGNNGTAGGAGAAAAGCACAGGGTAGCTTTAGCTCAAGTTTTAATCAAAGAACCTAAAATCATTATTTTGGATGAACCTACCGGTACAATGGACCCTGTTACCAGAGTTATTGTAACAGATTCAATTTTAAGAGCACGTGAAGAATTAGATCAGACCTTTATTATTATTTCTCACGACATGGAATTTGTTCTTGATGTATGTGACAGAGCAGCTATCATGAGAGGTGGAAAAGTATTGGAAATCAGTACTCCTGAAGAGATAG
>DAII01000033.1 GCA_002496065.1 Methanobrevibacter sp. UBA586 | reverse complement strand
TAATAAAATTACAAATATTAACTGTTGTTAAACTTTAATTTTAGAATGAGGTGACATATTTGAACGAAAATGTTAAAGTAATATCTCCTACATCAAGACAAGAAGGACATGCAGAATTACTCATGAAAGTCGACGATGAAGGAATTGTTACAAAAGGAATGTATTTTAGTATAACTCCAGTAAGGGGTTTAGAAAAGATGGTTCTCGACAAAAGTCCTGAAACCGCACCAGTATTATGTCAAAGAATCTGTGGAGTATGCCCAATCCCACATACCTTGGCTTCAGTAGAAGCAATGGATGCTGCTCTCGGAATCGAAGTACCAAAAGCTGGTAAACTCTTAAGAAGAATTACTTTAAGTGCACACAACATTAACAGTCACGCTATTCACCATTTCCTAATAGCTCCTGATGTTGTACCTGAAGATCTATTCACCACCGCTGTTAAAAGTGTAGGTGAAGTAAGAAAAGCAACCCAATTTGTTGTAGATACCATTGCCGGTGAAGGTATTCACCCATCTGATATCAGAATAGGTGGTATGGCAAGAAACATTTCACCACTTGCAAAAGAAAAATTAATCGACAGAATGAAAGGTTTAAAAGGAACTCTTGAAAATCACGTTGAATTAATCAAAGACTTAGTTTACAAAGCAGACTTCCCAGAAGATTTAGGTAAAGTTGACGTACCATTATTTGCATCTGACAAAACCTACGGAAACCCTGACGCTTTCGAATTTGCTAAATTTAGTGAAGTATTACCAGAAGCATGGTATGGGGATGAAGAAGTAGGTAAAAGAGCATGTACCGTTATCCCATTGTTAGACGGTAAAAATGTAGAAACCGGACCTAGAGCTAGAATGGAAAAATTCTCTGGATTCAAAGGTAAGGGTACCACTGCACAACACATTGCAAGAGCAGAAGAAATGCTCATAAGTTATGCAGATGTATTAGAAAAATTAGATGAATTAGACACCTCCGCACCAGCTAGGGCTGAATACGACCCAAGAGGAACTGGAGAATTAGGTATTGGTGTAGTTGAAGCTCCTAGGGGAACTAACGTTCACATGGCAAAAGTTGTAGACGGTAAAACTCAATTCTACTCAGCTATCGTACCAACTACTTGGAACATCCCAACCATGGGACCTGCAACTGAAGGATTCTCACATGAATTAGCTCCACATGTAATCAGAGCATACGACCCATGTCTATCCTGTGCTACTCACGTAATGGTTGTAGATGAAGAGGAAAAATTATTAAAAAATGAACATATGAAACTTTAAGCAATGGGATAGATTATGCCTTATGATGTAGAAACCCTTGTGGTTGGATGTGGAAACATCCTTTACAAAGACGACGGATTTGGATCAGCTGTCGTTGAAGAATTAAAAAAATATTTTNNATGATTGTTGACGGTGGAACCGGTGCATCCTATCATTTATTTACATTCCCTGAAGAATGTTGGAAAAAGGTTATCGTAATTGATTCAATAGAATTTGGTGGTGAGCCTGGAGAAATTAAAATTCTCACACCAGATGATGTTCCTGCTGGGAGATATGAAAATCCTCATGCAAGACCTGGTGAACACCTTCTTAAAGAACTTGAAAATCAGTGCGAGGTAATGATAGTTGGCTGTGAACCTGAGGAAGTTCCAATTATTGATATTGACATGGGTTTAACTACANNAGATTATATTAAAAGAAATAGGGGCTTTATAATGTTTTCAAAAATTAAAAAAGCTTTAATGGGGTCAAATGAACCTGCTAAAGTTGATGAACCTAAAGTTGAAGAAAGTGAATCTGTAGTAATTACAGAGAAAAAAGAAGATGCACCTGAACCAAAAGCAGGTGCTAAAAAACCACGTGTAGGATACATACACTTAAGTGGTTGTACTGGAGATGGAATGTCCTTAACAGAAAACTACGATATTTTAGATGTTGTTCTTACTGATATGATTNNTGATATCGTATACGGACAAACCTTAGTCGATTTATGGGAAATGCCTGAAATGGATTTATGTTTAATTGAAGGATCAGTATGTCTTCAAGACGAACACAGTCTCAAAGAACTTTACGAAGCAAGAGAAAAATCCACTTTAATCTGTGCATTTGGTTCCTGTGCTGTAAACAGCTGTTTTACCACCTACGCACGTGGTGGACAACAAGCACAACCTAAACATGAATCTTTCGCACCAATCAGTCAATTAATCAAAGTAGACCTAGCACTTCCTGGATGTCCTGTCGGTCCTGAAATGATTAGAAAAACTATCATTGCATTAGTAGAAGGAGATATGACTTACTTACAACCAGCTATGGATATTGCATCCTGTCAAACCGCATGTGGTTGTGACTTATTAAACAATGTTATCCGTAATGCAATGTGTACTGGTTGTGGAACTTGTGCATTAGCATGTCAAACAAGAGCTATTAAAATGATTGAAGGTAGACCACACATCAACAATGCAAGATGTATTAAATGTGGATGTTGTTACACAATGTGTCCAAGATCTTGGTTACCTGAAGAACAAATCAAAAAGGATACCGGATTATAAGGAGGCTTAAGAATGGTATTAGGAAACTATAAAGAAGCTGTATCTGCAAGAGCTACTGATAAAAAAATCTTAGATGTAGCACAAGATGGAGGAATTGCATCTGCATTACTTATTCACGCAATTGAAACTGGAGTAATTGAAGGAGCTGTAGTTGCAGGAGACCCTGGAGATGACTGGGTACCTGTACCTGACGTTGCAACCACCGCAGACGAAGTTTTAGCTGCTGCTGGAACTAAATACTCTATGTCACCTACCGTTTACGGAATTAAAGAAGCAGCACGTCAATTCGGTCTTGAAAAAATTGGTGTTGTAGCTACTCCATGTCAAATGCAAGGAATTAGAAAAGTACAAGCTTACCCATTCTCCACCAGATTCATTGGAGACAAAATCAAATTAATCGTGGGTATCTTCTGTATGGAAAACTTCCCAATGGCATCATTAGACACTTTCTCCGATGCTTTAATGGACACTAAATTAAGTGATGTTAAAAAAATGGATATTGGTAAAGGAAAATTCATGATTGACACCGCTGAAGGTGAAAAAGGAATCGGTCTTAAAAAGACTCACGGATACGAACAAGCAGGATGTAACATCTGTACCGATTATGTATGTGAATACTCCGATGTATCCACCGGTTCTGTAGGATCCCCTGACGGATGGTCCACTGTTTTAACCAGAACTGGCGAAGGTGTTGACCTATTCAAATCTGCTGTTGATGCTGGTTTAATTGAAACCAAACCAATCGAAGAAGTAAAACCAGGATTACCTTTACTTGAAAAATTAGCTAAAGGTAAAAAGGAAAAAGGTGCAGCAGAACGTGAAAAAAGAGTTAAAATGGGAATTCCTATTCCTACTTTATACTAATTCTTTTTTTCCTTTTTTTATTTTTTATAGATTTATTACCTCAATAACTTGTTTTTAAATAATCTAACCCTTAAATCAAATATAATATATATTATTAAATCATAATTTATTTATGAATTAAT
>DAII01000044.1:2789-5797 GCA_002496065.1 Methanobrevibacter sp. UBA586 | reverse complement strand
CAATCTTGTTAACTAGAGAAGGAGATATTCTTAAAGAGTGCAACATTTCCGGATCAATTAAAGATTCTCAAGAAATAGGTAAAAAAATTGGTAAAATTTTAGAAGAATATGTTTAAGGAGGTAAAANNGGTAAAATTTTGAGAGATGTAAATGTAGGAGTTATTGGTGTTGGAGCAATGGGATATAACCATGCCCGTGTGTACTATAAATTGGAAAATGCAAATTTAGTAGCTGTTTCAGATGTAAGTGAAAAAAGCTTAAAAAAAGTATGTAAAAAGTACGACACAGAAGGATATACTGATTATAAAGAATTACTTGAAGACCCTGAAATTGAAGTTGTAAGCGTGTGTGTTCCTACTACCTTCCACCATGGAATAGTAATGGAAGCAATTGCACACGGAAAACATGTTCTTGTGGAAAAACCAATAGCATTTACCTTAGAGGAAGCAGAGGAAATGATTGCAGCTGCAAAGGAAAAAGGAGTCATTCTTGCAACAGGACATGTGGAAAGATTCAATCCTGCAGTTCAAAAAGCTAAAGAACTGATTGAAAACGATGCGATCGGAGATGTTGTATCCGCTTCAGCTAAAAGAGTAGGTCCTTTCCCTCCAAGAATACAGGATGTAGGAGTTACCATTGATTTAGCTATTCACGATTTGGATGTAATGTACTATCTGTTTGATGAAGACGTAACACAAGTATACGGAACCATGGGAAGCATTCTCGACAAGTGTGACTTTGAAGACCATGCTGAAATCATGGTGAACTTTGAAAACGAAGCAACAGGAATTCTTGAAGTAAACTGGTTGACCCCATACAAAAGAAGACAAATTGAGGTTACTGGAACTGACGGAATCATATCAGTGGATTACATAGAACAAAGTATTGACGTTTATGGAAAATTCGCTCAGGATATTCAAATTAAACATGAGGAACCATTGAAAGAAGAATTGAAATCATTCCTTGAATCTGTTGTCAATAATGAAAAACCAGTGATAACAGGTGAAGATGGTCTTAATGCTTTAAAAATGGTTATTGCTGCTACTAAATCATCAAAAGAACATAAACCAATAAGTTTTGATGAACTTTAAACAGGTGGAAAAATGGAAAAAAAATTAATAATCAAAGCACATGAACTTAGAAAACATGGGTTTACAACTGGAGAAATAGCTGATGAATTAAATGTTTCAATGGACACTGCAAGATGGTTGATTTTACAAAAGCCAACTGAAGAAAAACCAAATGTTCCTGTTGAAGATGTAGCTATCAACTGGAAAAGTTTAGGTGGAAACTCAACTCGTTTAAGATACATTTCAGGTGCTTTAAGTGATATGGCATTGACCCATGGAGAGGCTGATGTTGTTGTTGGTGTAGCTGTAAGCGGAATTCCATTTGCAACAATGATGGCTGACTTTTTAGAAGACATGAGCGGTGTAGAAACTTCTCTTGCAGTATTCCACCCAAACAAACACAGAAAACTCGATGAAACCAATGATGGTGAAGGTGCTATAAGTACAAACTTCAGTTCCGTTGAAGGCAAGAAAGTAGTTATAGTCGATGATGTGACTACCAGCGGTAAAACAGCTAAGGAAGTTATTGGTGCAGTTCGTGACCATGGTGGAGAACCATTGGCAGTTGTTGTATTAATCGACAAGGCAGGAATTTCAGAAATTGAAGGAATTCCAGTAGAATCATTAATACAAGTCAATAGAATAGGATAAAAAAGGATTGAGATGAACCCAATTATAACCATCAAAATTAAAAACATCGACTCCTTCTATAATCCCTTTGTTGGAGATTTTGCCGACAATAAATCTTTAAATCCTGATTTGGAAGCATATATCCAGGAATGTCTTAAGGCTTATAATTTAGAAGACATTGATAATGTCCGAATTCATCTGCAGGTTGAGGACTGCTGCGATAAGGAGAAAGTCACCATTGAAAACGACTTGAGAAAATATTTTGAAAAAAAGTACAGCGATCTTGTAAAAAACTACGAACATCTAAATAAAGTAAGAAGAAGAGAGCTTTTTTACGGAGTATTTATAATATTAGTTTGTATGTTGATTAACAACATAATCGACTACATGATTCCAGATTACAAGCTTGCAGATCCAATCAACACAATAATCATAATTGTAGGTTGGGTAGCGTTATGGGTTCCTGCCACNNCACTTATTTCCTATACACCAAAAAAGATTCAAAAAGAAAAATGGAGTTTATGAAAGCTGTTACCAAACTACCTATTGAATATAAAGAAATTTCAATAAAATAACACTTAACTTTTTTTAACCCAATAACAACAAAGTTTCATAGCCTACAGGTATAATATAATAATTATACTCAGGGGTCAAAACTGATACCACCAAAGCCATCAGTATGATAGCTATACAGCAGCAGCAAACTGTAGATATTGTATCACTCATTTTTCAATCTCCTAAATTATAACTCTATGTTTTAAACACTTGAAGAAAATTACCAAACTAACTCCAAGAAGCAATCCTGTAACAAATCTCAATTTGTTATTGCTTTTACGAAAATCCAAATATTGTGTTCCTCCATCTATCACAGCAGGAAGTGCCATTAAAATAGCAAGACAAACCATATTCCAATTATATGGCATAGCTATTAATAAATACCAAAAGACACCAATAAAAATTCCCAAATATGCACCAGTACATCTAGCACAGACTGGAAATTGATGGCCCTTATAGAAGAAACTCCTTTCAGGTTTTTGATGACAGAGATATTTGAAGATATTCATAAAAGTAATATGTATTTATGTNNATGTTATATATAAATTATTATAAATCAAAATTCGGGATTGATTTCAAAATCATTCAACTTTTTTAGACCAACCTTATCTGATAATGAATACCTCAAAGGAGGATTTGGCCATTTTAAATTCATCTAATGCCAAATAGACTATACATGTATGATTTTGCTACTTTTATAAAAATTAATTGAAAACAGACAAAGGAATCACAGATGCGATTCAATTTAATGCA
>DAII01000044.1:0-2726 GCA_002496065.1 Methanobrevibacter sp. UBA586 | reverse complement strand
CCTTAAGTATTAGTTGCCTTGAATCTAATATTATCCCCAATTATTCATTTACATGAACTTCCGCATTACAGTCAAATGGATTTGTACGTATGGCCAATGAAATCATGTAAGGATAGAACTGATTAAGATATTTCAAATAATAAATCCATTGGTAAATCAAAAGTGTGTAAACCCTTTTAATATCTCCACACAAGTGGTTGAAATCAGGATCTGAAATATCACTTAAATCTCCTCTTCTTGCAAGCTCTTCATCCAAATGCATAAGTGCCAATAACAATCCAGCAAAATCATCTTTTTTAAGTAAATTAGGATTATTAATTAAGTTAACAAGAAAATCCTGATTTTTATTTAAAATATCATGAATATTGTTTAAAAAACATGCCCTTTTCTCCCCAGTCAAATCTGTAGAGAAGTTAATCGGATGCTCCTGCAGTCTTTTCAATTCATCTTCATAATCTTTATCATCCCAATTTCTGATTGATTTTAATTTTTCCATTTCAACGACATTATAATTTGCACTGCTAATTAAAGATACAAGATCATTTCCCATTTTAGTGAAGAATGTACCTATAATCATGTCAATTTTTTCAAGAATAGCTTCATGCTCTTTTTTACTTATAATACCATCAATTAAAAATGCAACAAGAAGAATGTTAACAGGAATAAAACCTACCTGTTTCCAAAGGTAAGAAACAACTTCCTCGCTATCCCCTAAATAGAGCACTCTTGAAGCAAAAAAAATGAAAGCTATTATAATCATGACAATTGCAAATCTAATTTTCCAATTAGCCTTTTGACCTTGGTTCATTTTTTAATCTCCATATGTTAAAAATAAATATAATAATAAATATGGAATTTGTTTATAATAAATATTTTGTAAAAGAGACCTTTTTCAAATTATAATATGTGTATTAATATTTTTATCCAAAAACCAATAGCATTCAATATATTTAATCAATTATTTGATATTTTTAATACTTAATTACATAAACACATTTAATCTAATAGCTTATTTGTATCATTACTGAAGTACTTTATACCATTTTCTTCATACATTATCAAAAATTGTTCCTATTTTATCAAACATTATATATTTGAAGAGGGCTAACAAAAAGTAAAATTATAACAAAGAGACCCATATAAAAATAAATTTCACTTATCAGGAAAAATAACACAGAAATAATAAAAAAAAAGAGAAAGATATTGATTTTTAACCAATACCTAAAATAATACTTTTAATATTAAAAGTATGTTAAAATTGACTCAATATTCTGGTATCACACGATACCTTGAGCATTCATTGCATCCACTACTTTTTCGAATCCTGCAATGTTTGCTCCAACTACGTAATTTTTCTCAAATCCGTAATTTCTAGCTGCATCATCAACATTGTGGAAGATGTTTTGCATGATGGTTTTGAGTTTTAAGTCAACTTCTTCAAAGGTCCATTGTAATCTTTGAGAGTTTTGAGCCATTTCTAAAGCAGAGGTAGCTACTCCACCAGCGTTGGATGCTTTACCTGGTCCGAATAATACTCCATTATCTATAAAGTATTCTGTTGCTTCAATGGTTGTTGGCATGTTTGCTCCTTCAGAAACAGCAATTACACCATTTTCCACTAAGGTTTTTGCATCATCGATGTCTAATTCGTTTTGGGTAGCACATGGAAGTGCGATGTCACATGGAATGGTCCATACACCTTTGCCTTCATGGTATTCAGCACTTTCTCTTTCATCTGCGTATGCGGTTAATCTTTCACGTCTTACTTCTTTAACTTCTTTTAATAAGTTGACATCAATTCCTTCAGGATCGTAAATCCAACCTGTGGAATCTGAACAGGTTACAACATTTCCGCCTAATTGCTGTGCTTTTTCGATAGCGTAGATTGCTACATTACCTGCACCAGATACAACGATGGTTTTGTCTTTAATGTCTTCTCCATTACATCTTAACATTTCGTCTACGAAGTATAATAATCCGTATCCAGTAGCTTCAGTTCTGGTAAGTGAACCACCGTAGGATAATGCTTTACCTGTTAATACACCTTCAGATAATCCTCTGATTCTTTTGTATTGGCCGTATAAGAAACCGATTTCTCTACCACCTACACCAATGTCCCCTGCAGGTACGTCAGTGTCAGCTCCAATGTATTTGCATAATTCAGTCATGAAACTTTGACAGAATGCCATGATTTCTCTGTCGGATTTTCCTTTAGGATCGAAGTCTGATCCTCCTTTTCCTCCACCAATAGCTAGGCCTGTTAAGGAGTTTTTAAAAATTTGTTCAAATCCTAAGAATTTAATAATACCAATGTTTACGGAAGGGTGGAAACGTAATCCTCCTTTGTAAGGTCCAATAGCACTGTTGAACTGTACACGGTAACCTGTGTTTACTTGTACTTGACCATTGTCATCTACCCAAGGAACACGGAATTTTAATTGTCTTTCTGGATTTACTAATCTTTCAAGAACAGCGTTTCTTTTAAATTCTTCTTCGTNNGGATTCTAAAACTTCTTTAACTGCTTGATGGAATTCATCTTCTGCAGGATTTTGTTTTATAACCATTTCAATTACATCATCTACGTAAGACATTATATTCCTCCATAATAAATAAAAAAAAGAACAGGAAAAGTGCACAGCACTTTTAATTAAACATATTCTCAAGTTTATTTAATTCATATAATTAAAACTTATTTAAATAAAAAACATTATTTTAATAATATGTT
>DAII01000129.1:10806-14571 GCA_002496065.1 Methanobrevibacter sp. UBA586 | reverse complement strand
ATGCCAACAAGATTTAAAGGTGATGGATACTGGGACATTGTAACACGCCAGATGAGTATCGTAACCAAAAGCGAACAGACAAGATTCAAGGATGCCAAAATAGCTGTAGTAGGCTGTGGAGGAATCGGAGGAAGTGTAATTACCATGCTCGCCCGTATGGGAGTGGGAAGCATGAATCTCATTGATAAGGACGAGTTTGACCTCTCCAACCTAAATCGTCAGGCACTGTCCAACCTAGCGAACATAGGGCTTCCGAAAAGTGAAGTTGCAAAGGAAACCGTAAGGCTAACAAACCCCTATGTAAAAACCACAGCATTCAATGAACAGTTAACTGAAGAAAACGTGGATTCACTGATTGGAGATGCAGAAATAATCATTGATGCTGTTGACAACCTGATTACAAGAATTATTGTATCCAGATACGCCAAGGAGAACAACATCCCATTTATACATGGAGCTATTCATCAAACAATANNCAATCCTGAAAATGATGTTGATTACGAAACACTATTTGGACTTCCTTCAAAAGGCAAGGAGCTTACAGAGGATGTAAGAAAAGATGTTCTGAAATTAACAAGTGGAGTTCCCCCTGTAATCGGGCCAAATGCAAATATAATGGGATGTCTTGAAGCTATGGAAGCCTACAAGATGATTACTGGAATAGGTGATATCATAGAGGCCCCTCAACTATTGACATATGACTTGCTTAATTTCAATTCGTTCAAAGTTGAAAACCTATAATTACTTTTTTTCTAATTTTTTTTAAAAAATATAAAAATTTATCCAAAAATTTTCATACAATTAACTTCTTTAACCACCAACAGTATAATTTATATAAACAAATTAAATCTTCAAAATATTTATATAGAATGAGGTGGAAATATATTTCCAATGTTGGAAAAACCTTTCCGACCATTGAAGATCATACCAGTAATTAAATACGGAGTTTGATTTAATGAGTGATATTAACGAAGAATTGATGGAAAATGTAATAAAACAAATGAAAGAAGATAATATTAAATTTATCAGATTACAATTTGTAGATATTAATGGGACTGTAAAAAATATTGTTATTCCATTTAAAGAAGACGAAATGGAAGAATTATTCACTGAAGGTATGTTGTTTGACGGATCATCCATTGCAGGATTTGTAAGCATCAATGAAAGTGACCTTGTATTAAGACCAGACATCAACACCTATTCCAGATTATCTTGGAGACCAGAGGAATCTGCTGTATGTAGATTTATTTGTGACGTATGGACCCCAGAAGGAAAACCATTTGCAGGAGATCCAAGAGGAGTATTGAAAAAATCATTAGCAAAAATAGCTAAACTCGGATTAAGCTACAACATCGGACCAGAACCTGAATTCTTTATTGTAGATATTGACGATGAAGGATACCCAATGCCTTACGATAAAGCTGGATACTTCGATGTAGAACCATTGGATATGGGTCCTGACTTCAGAAGAGAATTAACCTTAAACCTAGAAGAACTTGACTTTGAAGTAGAAGCTTCCCACCACGAAGTAGCACCTGGTCAAAACGAAATCGCATTTAAATTCAAAGACGCATTAAAAACTGCAGACGCAGTAATTACCTTCAAACAAGCTATTAAAGCTATTGTAGACAACATGGCTACCTTCGACCAAATGGATTACAAAGTTACATTTATGCCAAAACCATTCTTCGGAGTAAACGGTAGTGGAATGCACTGTCACCAATCCATATTCAAAGGTGACAAAAACTTATTCTCCGACCCTGACAGTGACACCGGATTATCCAAAGATGCAATGCACTTCATGGGAGGATTACTTAAACACGCACCTGCAGTAACCGCAATTACAAACCCTATTGTAAACTCATACAAACGTTTAGTGCCAGGTTACGAAGCTCCTGTATACAGAGCATACGGTCTTAAAAACAGATCCGCTTTAATCAGAGTACCTGCAGCACGTGGAAAAGCAACCCGTATTGAATATAGGTCCCCTGACCCTGCATGTAACCCATACTTAGCATTTGCTGTAATGTTAGAAGCAGGTATCGACGGTATTCAAAACAAAATCGATCCAGGTGAACCAACTGAAATCAACATTTATGAATTAACCGAAGAAGAAAGAGAAGCTCGTGGAATTAAAGTTTTACCATCAAGTCTATGGGAAGCTTACCATTCACTTGAAGAAGACGAATACATCCTCAATGCTCTCGGTGACCACATAAGTGAAAAATTCTTAGAATTGAAATATCAAGAATGGGATGAATACCGTGTCCAAGTATTTGGATACGAACAAAGAAAATACTTAGATATCTAAGTATTTTAAAACTTTTTTTATTTTTTGGTGTTTATTCATGTCAGAATCAGAACATCGTATGATTGAAATATTGAGAATCTTAAACGAACAGAAAAAACCGACAGGATCCAAACTAATAGCTACAGAGTTAAAGAACAAAGGATTCAACCTCGGAGAACGTGCTGTAAGATACCACATGCAAATTCTAGATGAAAAAGGTTATACGGAAAAAATGGGATATTCCGGAAGACAAATTACTGATTTGGGACGTGACAAACTTGAAAAGGGATTAATCTACGACCAAGTAGATTTCATCTATTCAAAATTCCAAGAAATGATTTATTTAACTGATTTTGATTACACGACAAAAAGTGGAAACGTAGTTGTTAATACCTCAACAGTTTACGATAAAGAAACATTAAATCTGATAAAGGAAACCTTTGACAGTGGCCTTTGTGTAAGTCCTTATGTGAAATTCTGCAAAATAGATGATGAAACCTATAACATTACAACAATCTGTGGAACTACAATTGATGGAATCTTGCTAAATGAAGGAATTCTATCCCTTCCGTTGTATGGTGGGCTTTTAAAAATTGAAGATTACAGACCAACCAAATTTGTAGAACTCATTTCATACAAAAAGACATCAATACCTCCATTGGATGCATTTATAGTTAAGGAAATGACATCAGTTTCAGAGGTTATTGAAAACGGAAACGGAGTAATTCCCGCCAACTTCAGAGTGGTGCCTAGTGCCGTGAAAGACAAGGTAAAAACCATTGTTGACAAATTGGAAAAGATAGGTATAGGTGGAGTGTTGGCCATTGGTGAAGAAGGAGAAAACACCCTTGGAATTCCTGTAAGTGAAGGAACAGTTGGAATAGGAATTATTGGAGGAAACACCCCATTTTGTGTGGCCCAAGAACAGAACCATAAAATCGATATCAAAATAGCTGAGGAGATTGAAAACTTCAACACTCTGGAAACCCTTGGAAAAATTGATAAATTTATTTTGAAACCTTCAACACAAAGTTATTATAAGGAAACTCCATTTTTACTTTCAAAAATATGGAATCTGATAGAAAATGTTGATTTCAATATCAATACCCAAAAGGGAGGAATAATTTCAAATATCTCCTACAGAGACAAATACGACTGTGAAAGGGTAATTGAAATAATGGAGGCCACCTACAGTGAGAATCCCGAATATATAAACCCATACTACAAGATTATCGAGCATCCTACAGACGATGACAAGATTGGAGTGGGAACCATCTGTAGCCTAAGTATTGACGGTATCCTAATTAAAAATGGAATTATGAGTAATCATNNAATCCAAGATACGGAGGACTATTAGAACTGTCCAATCCACCACTGTTTGTTGATTTGATTTCATACAACGGATCCTCAATCGATCCGCATAAGGTGTTCATAGCTAAAGAAATGACTTCCATTCACAAGTCCATAGGCCCAAA
>DAII01000129.1:9057-10763 GCA_002496065.1 Methanobrevibacter sp. UBA586 | reverse complement strand
CTTACAAAATTGGGAAACCTAGAGAATTGATTTACAATGCAAAGGTTGACAATTACAATTTCGGTGTTGTAACCGGAAGCGGACTTAACCAGATTTCTGCAATAAAAGAAGACAATATCGACATAGATGTTAAGGCTATGGAAATGATAATTCCTTTTGAGAAAATGAATAGCAGNNTGAATAGATTTTAATTTTAAAATAAAATAATGATAGCTATTGATTATATAATAATAGCTATGCTCTTTTTTACTTATTAGTCTACTATTGACACATATATTTCTTCACCATTTTTATGATAGATAGTATATTCGATTAGATCATCTTTAATCTCATAGACATCTATCTCAATGGTCGGATTAATGGAATCCGCATCAAGACTTACCAATATTTTGAATCCAGGTTCATCAAAATATTTTGAAAAGTCAATGTTTAAAACTTCACCTTCCGCAAATATCCTATTGTAAGAAATTTCTAATGTATCATGTACCTCAAGATTTTCTTTTAGAAAATCTACTGCTTCATCAACTGACATTTTAAATGATTCCATACTATCACCTACATTTAAATAATTAATAATAGTTAATCTACCTCTTATAAATATTTCTATGAAAAAGGCCATTAAAAAATTATATTAAAACTGATGTATATAATTTAAATCGGGGTATAAAATGAAAAAACTCGACAAATCAGATTATGTTATCTTACTTGCTTCAATAGCTGCCTTTATTGTAGCGTTTATTTCAACAGCACCTACTGTTGCATTGCCTGAAATAGCCAATGAGTTTGGATTAACAAATGTAGAGCAAAATTGGGTAATGAACCTCTTTTTATTTACAGTAGCTGTGCTTACAGTTCCTTTTGGAAAAATATGTGGGAAAATAGGAATCAAAAATTCATTTATCATAGGAATGGTTCTCTTTTTGGTGGGATCAATACTTACCGCATTTGCATATGATGTAACCTCACTGTTCATATTCCGAGCCTTCCAGGGGGTCGGTGCAGCATTTGCATATGACGTGATGACCACAATTATCGTATTAGATGNNATAGAAGGGGAAGTGCACTTGGAATTCTCATCTCCTGCGTATTCATAGGACTTGCATTTGCACCTGTCCTTGGAGGAATACTCACCTATAATCTGGGTTGGAGAGGAATATTCTACTTCCCGATACCTTTCTGTCTGATTGTAATATGGCTATTGTACAGTAAAGTCAAGAACGAATGGAAACCATATGAAAGCGAAAAGCTGGACAAACTGGGATGTGTACTTTATGGTTTTGGAATATTGCTTACCATTTACGGATTTACAGTAATAACAACCTTCAACGGCATTATAATCACCCTTGTTGGAGGATTGTTGCTTCTTGGATTCATCATATGTGAACTTAAGGTAAAGACACCAGTGTTCAACATAAGACTGTTTAAAAACAAGGTTTTCCTATCTGCAAACAGTGCATCCTTCATCAGCTATGTAGCCACATTCATCGTAAACTATCTTCTTAACTATCATTTCCAATACATACTGGGACTCAATCCCCAGACTGCAGGACTCATACTGATTGCAAACCCTTTGACAATGGCAATCATTGCACCAATATCCGGAAAACTATCCGATAGGATAAATGCTCAAAAACTTGCCGCATTAGGTATGGGAATCGTAACCCTTGGATTGATAATCCTGATATTCTTGGATGCAACAACACCAA
>DAII01000129.1:222-9041 GCA_002496065.1 Methanobrevibacter sp. UBA586 | reverse complement strand
ATCTCCAAACACAAACATCATCATGAGTTCCGTTCCACCACAAGAAAGTCCATTTGCATCTGTAGCTGTGACATTTATGAGAGTTGTTGGACAAAGCAGTAGCTTAGCTATGCTTACAATTATTTTCACACTTATCATGGGAGATGTTGTAATAAGTGCATCTAACTTTAAAAATCTTATAGCAAGTTCACAAACAACATTTATTGTATCCACTGTACTATGTGTAATAGCTNNCAAAAGTAAAATCTAAAAAGAGTTATTGATTCTTCAATAACTTAACTTTTTTTTAAAAAAAATAAGAATTATTCAATTTCAATGACTAATTCCTCACCATCTTTAATATGACGGAATTCAATTAAGTCATCTTTAATTTCATTAAAATCAATTTCGACAGTCTGATTTAAAATTTCACCATTTAACTGTAAACTGACTCTCAAACCTTCTCCAGTCATTTCATCCTCTTCAATAATATTTAAAACTTCACCTGGAGCAAAAATTCTGTTATATGAGAGTTCCAAAATATCCCTAATCTGCACGTTGTTTCTTATATATTCAATTGCCTCATTTACAGGCATTCTTATTTCTTCAACCATTCCATCACCGACATAAAAAAAAGTTAAAAAGAATAAGGAATTATAAATTCCTGTATTCTCTAATTGAGGTATATTCGTCGTCGATTTCTCCATATTCAGACATTTTTTCTCTGTTAGCTTCAGCGTCTAAGTATAAAGAACCTTTACCGTTAAGACCAATATCCCCAGTGTATTTTATGTATTTACCTTTGAATGTTTCACCGTCTACTTCAGGATCTTCTACAATACCATTGTATACGAATCCTTCAAGTAATCTACCTAATTTACCGTGAATGACGATGTTACCGTTTTTCATTTGTCCACCAGGCCAACGGTTTACGTTACCGTCAATTTCAATGATACCTTTGGTCATGTGAATACCAGCTAAAATATCACAGTCACCTTTAACACGGATTTTTCCACCGGTTAAACATTCACCACATTGTTTACCTGCATTACCGTAAACGATAATTTCTCCACCAGTCATACCTCTCCATTCACCAGTGTAGGATGCACCGGTAAATTCTTTGGTATTTCCAGTAATTTCGAGAGTTCCGCCAGACATTTCTCTTCCAGCATGAGCAGCTGCGTTTCCGTATACTTTGATGTGTCCTCCAGACATTTCTGCACCAACGTGAAGGTCTACGCTACCATTACAGATAATTTCACCGTCAGACATTCCGCATCCGATGTATTTTACTCTGTTTAAATCTCCGTTGAGGACCATTTTTACGTCACCAGGTCCAGCAGCTTCACCTTCAACAGTGATGTCGAAGTAATCTGTAATTGGGAATCTTGAATTACCAACAGGAACTGCATATTTTGCAAAATCTTCTTCAGTCCAGGTGTAGATTTCATCTGGAATGAGCTCATCAAGTTCTAAAGCAATTGAAGAAGCTTTAATTTGATCAAAAGTTATAGTTTTCAAACTTAACACCTCATTTATCTTTCAACATCTATTCTAATTGGGTTGGATTGGTAATGGTCGTGTACTGGATAGTTTTCCCATTTTACAGAGTAATATTGAGTGAAGAATGGCATGATTTTATCAACAACAGCTTGTTCTTCGTTTTCGTATCCTTTTACGTTAACCCAAATGTTTTGACTTTCTTTAACTTTTACGATTTCTTTATCTTTTACTAAAATTTGACCGTCTTTAATAGTGTATAAAGCAGTGTCGAATCCTTTTTCGATAGCTTCGTATTCTCTATTAGGATCAATTTCGTTAGGATTTATGTCGTAAACAGCAATGTCAGCTTTGTATCCAGGAGTAAGAGCTCCTCTGTCAGCAAATCCGTGGATTTTAGCAGGTGCTGCTCTGGAAATAGTTGCGATGTCGTAGAAGGCGTATACTCTGTCAAGTTCTGGAAGACCAGTTCTTTTGTGAGCCCATTTGTGAACTTCATTGTCCATCATTTCTTGTCTTCTGTCACTACTCATTAACCAAGACATAATTCTTGGGTATCTTATGAATGGACCTGCGTTAGGGTGGTCAGTGGTTAAACATACTTTCCATGGGTCGTCAATTCTTAAGAACAATTCAAGACCAATAGCCCATTGTAAAGATGCAACAGGAGCTTTTGGTGCATAGATACATGGAATGATACCTGCAGCGGTTTCACATTCAATATCTTTGTTAGCCCATTTTAATCCGGATAATTTGAATAAATCGTATTCCATTGGTGCATCTGCAGTCATGGTGGTGGTTTCATCAAGAGTTACTTGACCGATATCACAAGTTACGTGGTCAGCTTTGTTAATGTAATCAGCAACTTCTTTAGCACCAGAGTCTGCATCTTTCCAGCTGTTTCCACCATAGGAGTGGAATTGAAGGTGACAAATGTGAACAGTTTGATCTCTTACAGTAGCTTTTGAAGATTTTTTGATGTTTTTAAGGGAATCTAAAGTTTCGAGAGTTGTAGGTACGTTACCTGGGTGTCCTAAATCATTTGGGTGGATGTGGATTGAGTGAGGAAGACCTAATTGCTCGTTTGCTTTAGCTAATGCTTGTACAACTTCTTTGGAGGTTACATCAAAGTATGGTGCTTTGTCATTGTAACCGTGTACATTCATACCCCATCCCCAAGCTTCACTACCACATGGGTTTACAATTTTTACACCGTATCCTTTGGATAATTTTAACCATTTGGATATAAATGCTGCTAAATCATCAATGTTGTTTTCTCTTGCATATTCCATTACAAACCAGTTGTTACCGAATAAAGATAATGCTGGAACGTCTATGTTAGGAATGGTTGCGATTTCTTCGTGAGTGTGTTTTGCTTCAAGAGGAGGCATAGCTGCTTCTACAACAGTACCATAACCTAATCTTGAATATCTGTAACCAGTTGCAGGACAGTTTGGAATAGAGAATCCTGATTCTGATCTTAAAACTTTAGTTTTTTGAGTTACTCCTCTTCTTGAATCTTCAGGTCTGTATAATCTTCCTACTACTAATTTAGGACCTGCAATGTGAGCGTGAGGGTCAACTCCAGCTGGCATGACTACTTTGTCAGTTACGTCAATTACTTCAGCATTAGGAGAAACACTGTCGACAATAATGTCATCTTTAATCATTATGTCCATTTTTTCTCCGTTGATTCCATTAGCTGGATCATAAACAATACCATTTTTAAGTATATACTCCATTATATCACCTATAATGCGTTTGGATTTGGCTCGTATTTAGGAGCTACGTTTGGCTCCGGCCTGAGTTTCATAACTCTTTCTTTAAGTTCTCTGACAATCCATTCGTCGTCACGACAGGTTTCTGGTTTGTCAATAGCTTTTTTCATCCAGATAGGAACTCCGTCCATACGGTAACTTGTTCCTCCACATTCTACCGCAATAAATGAACCTGGTAATACTACATCAGCAAGTTCGGTGGAAGGTCCCCAGTGAATATCAATTTGGATAACAGGAATGTCAGCTAAGTGTTGGTTTGCTCCATTAGGGAAGTGAGCACCAGGGTCTGCTGCAATAACCATGAAACAGTCAGGTTCTTTTCTGGTTAATAAATCGATAGTGTTGGTTTCTCCTAACATATATCTTGGAGTACCTCTAGCAAAGTCAACACCAAATGCAAATCCAGTTTCGAAAGCCATGAAAATGTTGAAACCGTTTACGTTAAAGTGACCTCTCATAGGAGTAAGTCCCCATTTACTGTATTTGTTTAAGTCTTGTACCATTTTAATAGCGATATCAATGTTTCTTTGTTTTGATAAGGTATGGGTTAAACCTAAACCAAAGAATAATACACCGAATTCAGCAGCTTTCATTTCTTCTACTAATTCGTAGATGTCTTCTTTAGGAATTCCAGAGATTACATCTTGGTATAATTCTTTTCCTCTTAATACAGCCCTAATAGCATTGTAGAAACCGTAGTCTCCGTTTTGTTCAAATCCAATCCATTTGTCAGACATTTTTGCAGTATCTGAGAATTTTGGATCCATGGTAATAACGGTTCTGTCGAATCTTCCTCTTTGTCTGAAGTATCCACGACAGAATACAGCATAACGTGCTAAATGTCTTGGGTGGGAGTTCATTGCGTTACTTCCAGAGTATGCAACAACGTCAGCTCTGTTTTGTACTTCCCCTAAAGTTTGAATAGGGTAACCAGCGTTTTGTACAGCTTGTAAACTTGGTCCGTGACAGATAGTAGCTTGGTTATCTAATACAGCACCGATGTATTCACCTAATTCTAATCCTTCTTTCATACATTCGGTGGAAGTTTCAGACCATCCGTAGAATACAGGTCTTACAGAATTAGCAATGTATTCTGCAGCTTTGTCTAAAGCAGTGTCCCAGTCTACTTCCATAAGTTCTCCGTTTTCATCCCTAATCATAGGAACTAATAATCTTTGGTCCATATCTTCCATAATTTTACTTGCACCTAATCTGCAAGCGTGTCTTACAGCTACAACATGACCATCTTTTACTAAATAATCTAAATCGTCACAGTTACATCCACAAAATGCGCATGTACAGTTTTCTACAATTTCATCGTAATCTGTTACAGGTGGCTCATAACTCATGATCAATCAACTCCTTCCATTTACGTCCTTTGTATACAGGCAATTCTCCTAATGATTCCATGTTTTCAACAGTATCGTCATCATCTTCGTCGACGTATTTTTTATAAACCCATCTCATTAAGTCAGCCATGAGTAATACTTTTCTGTCAGTTTTTTCAACAGTACATTTGATTCCTTTGTAGGTAGGGTCTGAACAGCAGTAAGTTTCAGGACTTACAATAGTGTTTGCCCAAGGTCCTTTACAAATGAATACTGTACCTTCGTGAGGTGCGTCTCTTGAAACTGCAGCGTTTAAAACAACTTCTCCCCAGTCAGTTTTAACAAGTACAGTANNCCAGTTGTTTACACCTAATTTTGCCATGTCTCTAGGATCCATATAACAAGTACCTGAAGCGTTTTTGTATTCTTCTTTTAAAGTAGAACCTCTTTTCTTACAAGCTCCTTGGTAGATGTCTGATCCGGTATTTAACATACATTTAAGAACATCAGTAGTACCTTCTCCAGTAATTTTTACATCAGGTACGACTGGTTTTTCTAAGTAAGTATTAGCGTAATGCATAATATCATCCTCTATTCTAACCATATAGCGTTTACAGGACAGAACATTTGACATGTTCCACATTCTTCACATTTGTCAACACTGAAAAGTTTGATGAAACCATTTTCAACCATCATAATAACTTCTTCAGTTTTTGCTCCGTTACCACCAGCATTTTCTGGACTGATACGAGCGTTTACAGGACATGCGATAACACAAACACCGCAACCTAAACAATTATCTTGATTAACATTAAGTTCCATAATTTCACCTAGTTTTTGAGTGCGTTAATAGCATCAATCCAAGTTTCGGATTTAGTTGGAGTACAGTTTACAGCAGTTCTTGTTACAGTGATAGCTCCGTTAGGACATCCTTTAGCACAAGCACCACAACTGATACAGTATTCTTTTTTAACTGACATGTGTTCTAATCTGTCACCTGGTTCTTTGGATACAGGGAATGCTAATGCATCACATGGACAAATATCTACACAAGCACCACAGGTTTGACATAATTCTTGGTCAATGTCAATGTCTCCTTCAAATGGTTTGGAGGCAGTTGCTGCTCCGGTTGGACATNNGTATACACAAATGGTTTCATCAATGATGGAGTTACCTTTAGTTACTGCTTTAGCTGGGTCAATATCATATTCTCCGTAAGAACAGGATCTACATACAGCTTTAATAGCTTTTTCAGGACAAACTTTCTTACAGATGAGACAGTAAACACATTTGTCTTTGTCTATTACGATAGATTCTTCACCGGTTGTAGGATCTACAGTGATTGCTTCAGTNNTAGTCTACCGCTGAATAGTTGGCAGTAAGATCAATATCCTCTACCATATCAACAGTGATTTCACCAGATACTAAATCTTTACGTGCTGGTAATTCTCTTTCAATAGTAATTGCATCACGAGGACATGCAATTTCACATTTTTCACAGTAAATACATTCATCGTCATCAATAGCTGAGAAGCTAGTGTAATGAGGATATGCTTCAATTTCACAGATTGGTACACCATNNTAATGCTCCAACAGGACACACTCCACTACACATACCACAGAGAACACATTTGTCTTCGTTGATGTTTAATTTTTCAGCATCAACATCAGCAATGATATTTTGTGCAATCTTTTCATGACCACTAAAATAAGTGTTGATTCTACGACGAGCGTTAGTAGCAATAGCGTTTAAGTCAATAGCACCAACAGGACAAGTTGATTCACAAATACCGCAACCAATACAAATATGATTTTTAAAAGACAAATCTCTGATTTCCTCTGATGACCTAGTTATTTTATAGTCATTGCCTTTAACATCTTTTATATTATTGATCATTTTAAATCTCCAAAATTTTAATTGAGTTTGTTGGGCATTCATCTACACAGAGATTGCAACCGCAACAATCTATGGAGTCTATTTGAGCTTTAAGGGATTCTAATTTAATAGAATTCATAAAACACAAATTTACACACAATCCACAACCGATACAAGTGTTTGCAATATAACCTTCAAATTGTTTATCCTGACAGGTTTTAACAATCTTACGAGCCTTTTCCGGATCGTCAAACAAGACTTGGGTCATTGATAAAAAGTCCGCTGGAGTTAATTCAGTGATTGTTTTAGCAACATCAATAGAATTCCAGGATAGGTTTCGGCCATTTAAATAATGAGAAACAGTAGACCTATCAATACCTAATTCATTAGCAATAAATTGCTGACTTTTACCTTGTTCTTTCAACTTGACTGCTGCCAAGTATTTTAAACCAGATGCAATATGTTTCGGCATTTCATCCACCATGTGTAATATATACACATATGTTTCCTATTAATATATATTTGTTGTCTATAATTAAATAGAAAGAATTATATATTATTGTGTGTTAACTACACAATTAAAAAAAATATTATTCCTTAAAACTTCTTAAAATTAAAAATAAAAGATAATATTTATTAAATTATCTGAAATTAATTAAAAAAACCTATTTGGNNGAACCAATAATTAACCATTCTGGAAATTGCAATTTTATATCAAAAATTGAAAAAATTGGTATTAAAAAATAGTGAAAAAAGTAATACAAAAATAGCTGTTTTTAAGTAAAATTTTTAAGTTTACCCAAAATGTGTAGTTACTACACATTCAAAATACCAAATTATAATATAATACAACATATAAATTTAATATTAACTTACTAAAAGGAGCAAATTATTATGCAAGTAGTTTCAGTTGTAGGTAAAAAAAATAGTGGCAAAACCTCATTGACCATAAAAATCATAGACGCCCTTAAAAGAAGAGGATATAAAGTAGCTACTATTAAACATTCCCATCATACAATGGAAATGGACAAGGAAAACACAGACACATGGAGACACAAACAGGCAGGATCTCAATTGATAGTAGGGGTAGGTTCCACAACCTTCTTTAATGTAAAGCAGGATATGGACCTTGAAAGACTGCTCTTCCTCATAAAGATAATGGATGATGTGGATTTTGTCGTAATTGAAGGATTTAAAAAATACAATTATCCTAAAATCGCAACCTCTCCAGATGTGGTAGACGAATATACAATCAAAGAGGTAAATTCCTTTGAAATTACTCCTGAGGAAGTTGAAGAGTTAATTAATCTGATAGAAGTCAAGGGATATGACATTATAAACACACTATATAATGACAACTGCGGATACAATGAAGGAGATTCAATCGCCAAAGACATTATAAACGGGAAGTTGGATTTAAGTGATTTAGATTCCATAGACGTTTCCCTTTCGGTGGATGGAAAAGTAGTTGGAGTCAATGAATTCGTTAGCGATTTCATCAAGCAAACAGTCCTTGGTATGTTAAAAACCTTAAATCTGGAAAAATTCAATGCAAAAAGTTTAAATAAAGTAGAATTACTAATAAAAAATACAAAACAAGGAGATGATTAAATGGACTCTGATTATGTAAACGATGGAATTGAACTTTTAGCAAACGATGTTAAAATTGGATTGAATAAATTTGCAAGTAACTTTTTGAAAGATTCACTATTTGGAATGATTAGTGCTCTTAATACCACTGACTATGACATAGATAGAATTGAAAAAGCTACAATTGAAATTTTAAAAATAGACGACGAACACATGAATAGAGCAGAAATTGCTTTATCTGTCAATGATAAACCTATAGCTATTAATGAATTTGTAAGTGGAATAATGAAGGAATCTATTTATGGAATGGTAAAAGCATTAGACACTGCAAAATTTGGAATTAAAACAATAGAAAGCATTGATATAAAAATTGAAAAATGATTTTTTATGAAACCTATTAAAGACCAATATCAAAGACCCATCATATCTTTAAGAATAACTATAACCAATTTATGTAATTTAAACTGCATATATTGCCATCATGACGGAATGGTTGATTCAAAAGATGAAATGACCGCAGNNTGAATTGTCAAAAATTGCTAAGAATATAGGTGTTAAGAAGATAAGAATATCTGGTGGAGAACCATTAGTTAGAAAAGACATAGTTGAAATAGTTGAAAAAATAGCCACATTAGGCTTTAAGGACATTTCATTAACAACCAATGGTGTACTACTTGACAAGTATAGTGAAGATTTGAAAAAAGCTGGACTTACTCGTGTAAATGTAAGTTTGGACACATTGGATCCTGAAAAGTATAAATTTATCAC
>DAII01000129.1:0-162 GCA_002496065.1 Methanobrevibacter sp. UBA586 | reverse complement strand
GCATTAATGAAACAGAAGTAGAAGAAATGTTTGAATTCACTAAGGAAAATAACATGGTTCTTCAATTAATAGAACTTGTTGAAAGTGAAAACTGCGATGACGACAAGTTCAGTGCCGAATATCACTATAGTCTAGAATCCCTTGAAGAGGATCTATCCAACT
>DAII01000136.1:7731-7865 GCA_002496065.1 Methanobrevibacter sp. UBA586 | reverse complement strand
ATAAATATTAAATACTATTAGAAATAAAAATATATGATGAATAAATCTTATTCTTATTAAAATTTATTGGTGAATATAATGGATAAAGTCGTTCTTGCATTCAGTGGTGGATTAGATACCTCTGTATGTGTTAA
>DAII01000136.1:7219-7635 GCA_002496065.1 Methanobrevibacter sp. UBA586 | reverse complement strand
TTTGCAAACGAATACATCGCAAGAGCTATCAAAGCAAATGCAGAATATGAAGGATACCCTTTAAGTACCGCACTTGCAAGACCTTTAATTGCTCAAAAAATTATTGAAATTGCTGAAAAAGAAGGAGCAACAGCTATTGCACACGGATGTACCGGAAAAGGAAATGACCAATTCAGATTTGAAGCAGTTATCTTGGCTATGTCTGATTTAGACATTATTGCCCCTGTTCGTGAAATGAACCTTACCAGAACAGAGGAACAGGAATATGCTGCTTCCAAAGGAATCAAACTCAACAGCGATAAAATTTACAGTGTAGATGAAAACATTTGGGGAAGAAGTATTGAAGGAGATTTACTTGAAGATCCTGCAAACGAACCACCTGAAGACATTTATGCATGGACTGCAGGATGGGAAAG
>DAII01000136.1:1411-7199 GCA_002496065.1 Methanobrevibacter sp. UBA586 | reverse complement strand
CCATAAACGGCGAAATGATGCCTTTGATTGACATCATCAAAACAGCAAACCTAATTGCAGGTGAAAATGGTGTTGGAAGAGTAGATACTATTGAAAACAGGATGATTGGCCTTAAAAGTAGGGAAATCTACGAAGTTCCAGGAGCTAAACTGTTAATAGCTGCTCACCAATTCCTCGAGGAATTAGTATTGACAACTGACGAATTAAGATTTGCAGAATACATGAGCACCCTTTATGCTGACTTAGTTTACAGAGCATTATGGCAAGAACCTTTAAGAGAAGACCTTGATCAGGCATTCGATCAAATGCAAAGAAGAGTAAGCGGAAAAGTAGAATTAAGACTCTACAAAGGAAGCATTACTGTATTAACTAGGGAATCCCCTTACAGCTTACACAGCATTGATCAAATTACCTTTGAAGACAAAGAAACTGATCAAAGAGAAGTTGAAGGTATGATTAAATACCACGGTCTTCAAGCTGCAAACTATCAAAAATTATAGCTATTTAATAGCTTTACCTTTTCTTTTTTTATGTCAAAAATCAACAAACTTCAGGAAATAATCAACAGGTCTGAAAATATCGTATTCTTCGGTGGTGCTGGAGTATCTACCGAAAGTGGAATTCCCGACTTTAGAAGCAATACAGGAATTTACAACTACACTCCTGAAGAAGTGCTTTCACATACATATTTTAAGAACCATACCGAGGAGTTCTTTGACTATTATAGGAATCACCTGATATTCAACAATGCCCAACCTAATCCTGCACATTTGAAACTGGCAGAAGGTGAAAGGGCCGGAAAAATCAAAGCTGTAATAACACAAAATGTAGATGACCTACATCAAAAGGCAGGAAGTGAAAATGTTTTGGAGCTTCACGGGAATGTCAATAGAAATTATTGTCAGTTTTGTGGAAGAGAATATGAGGTAAATAAAATTTTAACTTCAAATGGCATTCCACGTTGTGAGTGTGATGGCATTATAAAGCCTGATGTTGTCCTATATGAGGAACCACTGAAAAATGCCATTATTAATGAGTCAATAAGATACATATCAGAGGCTGACACTCTGATTGTTGGTGGAACTTCTCTTGTTGTTTATCCTGCTGCAGGCCTTATCCAATACTTCAAGGGAGACAATCTAATTTTAATTAATAAGACTCCGACAGATTATGATTCATTTGCAAATCTGGTGATAACAGAACCTATCGGAGAAGTTTTTTCAAAGATTGAATTTTAAACATTAATAAGATAGAAGGATTGTGAGATTATAAAATATAGTTAGAACATCAAAAAGCAAATAAAGAAGATGCTTTTGGACTATAGAATAAAATCACAATTCCTCCATAATACTAATGCTAGTTCTTTAACAAACTATGTGTGTTTTTTGTGGTACGACCTACCACACATTATCTTAGGATATCCTCTTATTTAATGTTTTAGATAGTTTTAATACTTAAAAATGAGTAAAAATAGTTAAAATAAATTAATTTTATTTATAAAAGTAAATAAAGTAATTTTATACAAATTTACTTTATTACAACAATATTTATATCTTAGACAAATCAAAATCAATGGATTCCTCTACAAAGTTAATTCCTTCCAAGGTATTTTCGGTTTTATATACAAGAATTTCAACGCCTTCCTCAAAGGCCTCATTCAATGTTTGGGAAAACTTAGGATCATTGTCCCAGTTTGGCCTGAAGGAATTTCCTGCAGGATGTTGAATTAAGAAAAACACAACAGTCCTTATTCCATTTTTCTTAAGTTTGATAAGTTCCTTTAGGTGTTTTGTTCCCCTTTCGGTTGGAGCATCTGGAAACCTTGCCTCACCATCAACTATCAAAGTTACACCTTTAACTTCCACATAACACTCCTCATTTTCATTGGCAAGATATATATCGATTCTTGAATTATCCACCGTTTTTTCTCTTTGTCTTATAGTATAACCACGAAGTTCTTTTATTTTATCGTTTTCAATAGCTTCATAGACAATACTATTAGCTTCTTGAGAGTATAATGATACTAATTCATTTTTATTTACAACAAAGTGTAGCGTGAACCTAGTTTTTCTTTTTGGACTGTCGGAAGGTTTCAGATAGACTTCAGCCCCTTCCACTAAGAGCTCCCTGCAGCGACCAGTATTTGGCACATGAGCTATTTCAATATTGCCGTCGACCTCCACCTCTGCAATAAACCTATTGGGACGATTTTTAAAAATTCCCTTGACATAATCCATGATATCATCTACTTATCAATATTGAACCTATATATGAAACCAAATCAGTTGCTGAAAAACCGTAGCCCTGCTTGTTGAATGCCACATCTCCTGCCCTACCGTTTACATAGACCGNNGACAGTAGCTGCATCAAATGCATCCAGTCCCTGTGAAAACAAGCTAGTAGACAAACCTGCCAATGCATCCCCTGTTCCCCCAACAGTCATTCCAGGATTTCCTGTTTTATTGATTTTAAATGATTTTCTGTTTACAACCAAATCATATTCTCCTTTGATAACGATTGTTCCCTTAATCTCACGGGCAATTCTTTGAAATACTGTGATGTTTTCATCTATTTTGGTAAAATCACTGCCGTTTCTGGAGATTTTAACCCTGTTGAAGTTGATTCCCAAATCCCTAATGATTTTATCAAAGAATTCCTTGAATTCAAATAGATGAGGAGTAAGAATAAGATTTTCCTTATTTTTAATTAGGTTACTGTCAACCTCCTTTAGAGCGTCAGCATCAATGACAAGAGGTTTTTTAATCTTGGTTGCAAGTACGTCAAATAGTTTAGAGGTTTCCTCATCCCTTCCTGCACCTGGACCAATCAGAACAGCATCAACAGAATCCACCAATTCCATAATCTCATCCAAATGGTCAAGAGAAAGGTAATCTCCTTCAAGTTCACGTACTATGAAATCAAGAGATGTCGCCTTAATTGGCAGAGCAGCAGGTTTTGGAGTAGCTATGTAAACCAAATCAGCACCTCCTGAAATAGCTGAAAGACCTGCAATTGCAGGAGCACCGGAATAATCCTTGCTTCCACCAACAATCAATAGCTTTCCGTTGTTGCCCTTATGAGAAGTTTTGGATCTGTTTTTAAGTCTAAGCAAATCCCCATAACCTGTAAAATATTCCGCTTCAATAGGAATTCCAATATCACAAATTACGCTTCCTCCAGTAAGTTCCTCTCCGGCAAGTTCCACACCACTTTTGATTTTGTGAAAACTGACAGTATATTCCGGATCAACTGCAATGTCTGAAATTTCCCCATTTTCAGGATTAATGCCTGAAGGAACATCTGCAGAAATTGTGAGGCCATTGGATTCGTTTATTATTTCAATAGCCTTTCTTACCTTAGGTCTTAATTTTCCCCTGATTCCTGTTCCCAAGATTGCATCGATTATTATAAACTCAGAAAAGCTTTCACTCTTGGCTATCTGACTGTTTTCCAAAGCTTCAGTACTTTCCATATTGTAAATATTGAGATGAGATAGTCTTGGTTCCATGTTAAGAAGAATGTCATAGTTGACTTTAGCGTTCTTATCCTTGACAACAGGATTCAAATTATAGATATCCACATCATAACCTCTGTTCAGCAGATATCTCGCAGCTACAAAACCGTCACCACCATTGCCTCCGGAACCTGTAAAAATAATTACCTTAACAGGTTTGGAGAAAGTATAAACCGCAATTTTTCCAACTTCCTCAGCCAATGATTTTCCTGCAGATTCCATCAAGCACAGTCTTGAGAGACCCAAGCATTCACAGTTAATATCAGTAATTTTCATATCCAAGGGAGAAATCATAATAACACCTTTTAATAAATTTGTATAAAATATAATATAAATTAATATAATATGTAATCAATACATTTTTTATAAGGTGATTATTATAACATTGAGAACCTTTGGAAGAAAACTTCTTGCTAAAATTCCCATGAAATATATAAAAAATGGAAGCATTCTGATTTTTGGATTAATAGTTTATGGAGTCATCGGTTCAATGTTTATAATGGACTTAGACTTTGCCAATTCACTGTATTACAGCATAATCACCATGGCAACCGTAGGGTATGGTGACATTGTTCCAAAAACAGTTGTTCAGAAAATATTCTCAATGACACTGGCATTAGGTGGATTTGGTGTAATAACCTATGTATTTAGTATTATTCTTGAAAATATCTCAAAAAGGATGAGTGAATACTCAAAAGGAGCTAAAATGTATAAAAAAGTTGAAAAAATGAGAGATTATTATGTTCTCTGTGGATTTGGTCGTGTTGGAAAAGTTGTATTTGAAGAACTTAAAAACAGAAATCAAAACGTTATCATAATCGAAAACAACCCTATAGCTACACAGGATCTCGAACCTGATGATTCAGTATTGATAATCAATAGGGATGCCACTGACGACACCCTTTTGGGCAAAATTTTATCTGACAGATGCAGAAGTATTGTTGTAACCACCGGAAGTGATGTTACAAACCTGTTCATAGTATTGACCATACGTGAACTTCAGCCAAATGCATGGGTTGTCTCTAGATGCAGTAAACTAGAAAACAAAAACAGATTATATAAAGCAGGGGCAAATAAAATCGTCTCNNAATTGGAGGAGCTGATCTTTACTTTGAAGCGGCGAAGCCTCATTTGATAAGAGTTACCTTAAAGCATAATGTAGAGGATATTGCTCATGAAATGCACATGATTCTTGACCACAACTGCACCCTAGAAAACATTGATTACCATTTTCCTGGAATCCGTGCACCATTAACACGTAAAATTGGTGTAATCACTGAAGATGACGTTAAAAAGTTCATGCAAAACCTAGAAGAAAATCCTCAAAAGAAGGAATCACTTAAAAACCTCTACAATTCTGTGCATGAAATTCATTCACACTGGATATCCGGTTCTGACAAAGCCTATATTGACAAATTAATCAATGAAATTGAAAAAACAGATAAGATTATTGGAATTGATTTGACCAATGAGGAAATAGCTGAAATTACATCAAANNATTTTTTAAAATAAAAAAAAGAGTAAGGGTAAAACCCTTAGAATAAGTCTTGTAAGTTGATTTTGTAAGCTCCTAAGTTACCACCGAAGTTACCTGCGTCAATTTCTAATACACCAGCAACGGTACAAGCAGCTTCAATACCAGCTTTCATAGCAGCACGTACGGATTCTTCGTCAGCACCATCAATTACGATTTCAAATACACCGTGTGCATCTTCACGAATGTTGGATTCCATACCTTTTTCTTTTAAGCTAATACACATTTTTTCGTTGGTAGAAGCATCTAAGAATTCGTAACTGTTACAACCTACTTTAGAACCAGAAGCAACCATACCCCCTGGGAATGGAGTAATTACTTTAGGTACTGCAGCAATTGCGTCTACAGCTACTTCAGCAGCAATTAAACCGGACATTTTACTGTCAGCGATAATGAAGAAGTTTCCTCCAGCTACACCCTCTTTGTATCCAAATTTGTCTTCTACTAAGAAGTCACCAGACATTATTGGAATAGCGTGCATTTTTCTGCCGTCGATTTCTAAAGTTTCTTCATATCCGTCACCGAAGAATTTTAATTTGAAACCTGTTTTGAGTAAATCGNNTTCGTCATCAAGAAGGTTGAATACTGCGGTGGTTGGTGCGGTTAAAATACACATTCCTACTCTTTCAAGAAGTTCGTGGTCTAATTTCTTTTTGGATCCGTTACAAATCATGATAACGTAACCAGGTCTTCCGTCAGGAGTTTCAGTTGGAGGTATGTAACAATCAATACCTGCTTCA
>DAII01000136.1:0-1369 GCA_002496065.1 Methanobrevibacter sp. UBA586 | reverse complement strand
GCTGCTGTAACAAGTAATCTGGTAACTTTAATTCCGAAAGCTTCTGCGTAATTATCTTTAATTTCAACACCATTAATTTCCATTATTTCACCTTTTTATCAAAAAAAATTGATATAATAAAATTTATAGTTAGTTAATAAAATAAAGTTTTCTATTTATTTTTTTCATCATAGTCCTTATCGAAAACCTCACCGTCTTCTCCAATATCTTCAAATTCATTTGCGATTTCCACAGCAGTCTGATCCGCCTTCGAATTGAATGAAATCTTATCAAGTACGGATTTACCGTAATATGGAACAATACACATTCCAATGATGGTTACCATCCAAAATGAAATCAGTCTTTCAATAACTGTAGCTGCAGCACTTATTGAAGTAGAAATTCCCGCCATTGCATAAAATACAATCATGATACTGTCAACAGCACCAATACCACCTGGAAGAATTGGTATCATTCCGACCAGTGATGCCATTATAAATACTTCACCAATGATAATCGGACTTACGTTGGCTCCGAATGCTAAAAATACTATATAAACACGAAGAATTTCAAAAATCCATATGACAAATGACAAAGGAAGTGCGTATTTGACTATGTTGCCCTTATTAAGCATTACACTTAAAGTATCTTGGAAACCTTTTATGATTTCGAAGACCTTATGTTCAAGTGATTCTGAATTCTTTTTGTAAAACCTTCTGAGAAGAGATATGATAAAATCTGAAACCTTGTCGCTGAATTTCTCATTTAAAACCATGTAAATCAAAATAGCTAAGACTGCTATGATTGCGATTACGGCGATAATCATAACTACAAGTAACCATGTATCCACTTTAAAATAAAAAGTAACACCAATAATTGTAAGAATAGCTAATATTATAAATGGAAAGGTATCTAACGCTCTATCTGTTACAACAGTTGCAAATGTCTCTTCCATAGGATAACCGGAATCTCTAGAGAGAATATATGCTCTCACTGGCTCTCCCCCTCCTCTTCCAGCAGGAGTGATGTTGTTAAAGGCAAGACCCACAAAGGTCATCGGAAGCAGTTTTTTTACGCTTACATCAATCTTTGCAACGCCGTTGATAATTCTCCACCTTACAGTATATAAATAACATATGAATATTTGAACTACAACAGCCAAAGCTATAAGGCCCAAATCTGCAAATTCTAGGGCTTCTATAATTTTATCTATACCAACAAAATAAAGCATTACTCCGAGGATTACAAAACTTAGTCCTAAAAAAATTACATATTTGTGCTTCATTTTTAATCTCCAATGTTTTCCTACATATTACATTTACTCTATTAATATTTATATATTGATTTATTCAAATTATTAAAATGATGCGATACATAAAGAAAAATGACA
>DAII01000053.1:9289-10854 GCA_002496065.1 Methanobrevibacter sp. UBA586 | reverse complement strand
GCTTATAGTGGCCATTTTGGGAATTGTTTTTAAGGGTTTGTCAGCATATAGATTACATGATGGAATAACCTTTAATGAGAAAGCTATTCTTCTTCATCTTTTGGCGGATGTATTTGAATGGGTTGCAATATTGATTATCAGTGTAATCCTCCTGTTCTGGGACGTGCCTTTCCTAGATCCTTTGGTTTCCATAGGAATAAACATCTGGTTGATATATAGCCTGTCCAAAACTCTTAAAAGTTCCCTTGAGATATTTTTGCAAAGAACACCTTCCACTATTGATATAACCAAACTTCAAGAAAACATATTGGATCTTGATGGAGTTTTGTCAGTTTATGATTTCCATCTGTGGTCATTAGACGGTATAGAATCCGTCTTGAGTTTAAAACTCAAAATTGATGATGGGGAGAAGAGAAAACCAATCCTTGAAGAAATAAACAAAATGGCATTTGAAGACAATATAGTTGATGTGACTGTTGAGTTTAAGTATGATTAAATACAAAGAACAATAAATATTTTAATGTAATACGTAGTTATTAAACTAATTAGGAGAACTTTTAATGGAAAAAGGAACCGATGTTTTAAAAGAAGGCTTCGCTAAAATGACAAAAGGCGGAGTCATTATGGACGTAGTAAATGCTGAACAAGCAAAAATTGCTGAAGATGCAGGTGCTGTAGCTGTTATGGCTTTGGAAAAAGTACCAGCAGATATTAGAGCAGCTGGTGGAGTTGCTAGAATGGCAGATCCTACCATTGTTGAAGAAGTTGTGGATGCAGTGTCCATCCCTGTAATGGCTAAAGCAAGAATCGGTCATATTGCAGAAGCACAAATTTTAGAAACTTTAGGTGTAGATATGATNNCATGATTGATGAAAGTGAAGTACTTACACCTGCTGATGAAGAATATCACCTTAACAAGAAAGAATTCACCATACCTTTCGTATGTGGTGCACGTAACTTAGGGGAAGCTTTAAGAAGAATAGATGAAGGGGCAGCTATGATTCGTACCAAAGGTGAACCTGGAACCGGAAACATTGTTGAAGCGGTTCGTCATATTNNATGAGAATGGTAATGGGCGAAATCAGAACAATCCAAGGAATGGAAGAAGAGGAACTTTGGAAATATGCAAGAAAAATCGAAGCTCCAATAGATCTTGTAAAACAAACAGCAGAACTTGGAAAATTGCCTGTAGTAAACTTTGCAGCTGGTGGGGTTGCTACTCCTGCTGATGCTTCATTGATGATGCAATTAGGTGCCGACGGTGTATTTGTAGGTTCAGGAATTTTCAAATCCAATAATCCTGTGGCATTTGCAGAAGCTATTGTGGAAGCTGTAGCCAACTACGACAAACCTGAAGTTTTAGCAGAAGTTTCAAAAGGCCTTGGTGAAGCAATGAAAGGTATTGAAATGTCTACTTTAACTGAAGCTGACAGAATGCAAGATAGAGGAATCTAATTCTCTTTTCTTTTTTTTATCTTTTTCAATGTTATTTTTTAAATACATCAAATTAGCTTATTTTTATTTAAATTCATTGTTAGGTTTTATTTTACTATTTAACTTCATTA
>DAII01000053.1:9061-9222 GCA_002496065.1 Methanobrevibacter sp. UBA586 | reverse complement strand
AATTTCTAGATTATTCAAGTGACATTATGTTTAACAGTTCTTCTAATAAAATTAAAAGGGAATT
Organism: Methanobrevibacter sp. UBA586; assembly: GCA_002496065.1. Lineage (GTDB taxonomy): Archaea > Methanobacteriota > Methanobacteria > Methanobacteriales > Methanobacteriaceae > Methanocatella. The sequence goes on along the minus strand of DAII01000053.1, from coordinate 9,158 downwards.
TGAAAATTTACGTAAAGAATTATTGGACTTAACATTAAGAAATCAGCTTCTTAATTTCAAATTAAGGGCAAAAACAATAGCTATTGAAAATCAATCT
>DAII01000053.1:4753-9003 GCA_002496065.1 Methanobrevibacter sp. UBA586 | reverse complement strand
GTTTTTCAATTTGGGACCACTCACCCATAGATTTTTCAAAGTTTACAGACAATGATAAAACCCTAAGAACCAATCTCACTCCTACAGAACTTCAAAAAAGATTGTTCTACATTAATAACCAGGCAAAGACAATGCTTCAGGAACAGGGATACAACATTCTTTATCTAGCCGTTGGATTTTTGGAATGGAAGGACAACAAGAAGCCTCAAAAGAATCTGGCTCCGTTGGTTCTTATTCCAGTTACAATGGAACGTAAAAAAGTAGGAAAATCATTTGAACTTTCATGGACAGGAGAGGAAATACAGACAAACATTTCCCTTAAGGCAAAATTAAAAGAAGAAGGAATNNACCAGAAGTAATTGAACATTATCTAAAACAGGTAAGAGAAGTTACAGGACACATGAATGGATGGAAAGTGAATTCCAACGTGGCTTTGGGATTTTTCAGCTTCACCAAATTCGTAATGTACAATGATTTGAATCCTGAAAGTTGGGATGATAATGTTGACCTAACCAAAAAGGAACTGATTCAGGCAATATTCAATCCTGAAGTAAACAATCAGGAGGCATTTAAGGAAGAGGATATAGACTCCCAGCTTGACTATGAAACAATGTATCAGGTTTTGGATGCTGATTCCTCACAGATAGCTGTCATTGAGGATGTGAAGGCTGGTAGGAACCTTGTAGTGGAAGGACCTCCAGGAACAGGTAAGTCACAGACAATTGTAAATTTAATCGCCGAACTGATTGCAGAAGGTAAAACCGTCCTTTTCGTAAGTGAAAAAATGGCTGCATTAGAGGTTGTAAAGGATAGGCTTCAGTCTGTAGGACTGGGAAAATTTGTTCTAGAGCTACATTCTCATAAGACACGTCGTAAAAAATTCCTTAAGGACCTTCAAAAGGCAACAAACGTTCGTGCTGAAAATCCGATTAATGCAAGTCAGACAATCAGAAAGCTGGAATCTCTCAAGATTCAACTGGACGAATATCCGGAGCTTATTCATCAAAAATATTATGGTGTCAATTTATCTCCTCTCGAACTGTATGGGATGAAGGAGGATGCGGAAGTACATTTTGTCAAGAAGGACAAGATAATACCATTGGTCAGATTTGATAAGCCGGAACTTGTAACAATCAAGGATCTTGATGACATGGTCTTCAAACTCGAAAGCGTGGCTGAACTTTATCAGACAATATCTCATGAAAACCNNTGTGTGCACCGAAGAGTTTGCTTCCTGCAGATTTAAGGGAGATTGAGATTTTAATCATTGATACATTACAGGCATTGGACAATTTTATAATAGAAAAGGAATTCATACATGATACCTTTGGTATTAAATCACCTGAATCATTGTCAGATTTCTCAAAAACACTCAATGCATTTAAAATAATAGAATCTAAAAATTCATCACTTATAGATTCATCAATCATCACATCCCAAATCTGGAAAGTGAACAATGATGATCCCTACAGGCTAATTAATGATTTGGAATTGTATCAAAACCAATCAAGGATTTTATCAAAATTCAATGACAATATACTGCAGACAGATATTGATGATTTGATTAGACAGATTCGTGAAGTGGACGGCAAGAAGTTTAGACTGTTTAAAAACAACAAGAAGAAGATTGAAAATATTGTCGGAAGATACTATCAAAGATTCATTCCAGATTCAGACCAAATCATCAGGGATTTAAGCACTCTTAAGGTAGCTATCGATTTAAAGAAAAAGGTGGAGGCCAACAGTGATTTGGCAAGACAGTACTTTGGTCAATACTGGTACTTAGGAGCCAATGTAAATGACTTGAAATCTATTACAAAATGGATGAAGGAATTTTGGATGCTTGTAGAGGAAGGTGTTTTCTCAACCAAAACAATAGAACTGCTTTCAAAGGATCTTTTTAACATTGATGCTAAGGACAATCTCTCAAATTACATTGCCCTTGGAGAAGATTTCAGGGATAAGCTATCCAAACTGGACAAGAAGCTCAATCCAAGAAGTAAATTAATATTTAAAAGAGATACTGAAGATGTTACTTTTGACCAATGGAAGGAACAGCTCAACAACTGGAGAGGGCAGCTTTCTAGTCTCCATTTATGGTCACAATATTTAACTACCAAAAATTCATTAAAGGGAACCTACAGTGAGCTATTTATAGATGTCATCGAAAAAAGAAATGTCTTGAAAGAAGATGTCAAGTCACTGGTTTACGGTAACTTTGCTGACGCCCTTTTAAACGTAATGTTTTTGGAAAATCAGCAGTTGGCCACATTTATCGGAGAATTATATGAAAACAAGATAAACGAATTCAAGAATCTCGACAAAAGCATTCTGAAAATTAACCGTAAGAGAATATTTCATAAGATTAACAGCAACATTCCAAACATATTTGGCGGAGCACAGGGAAGTCAGGCTCAGATACTTGCAGGAGAGTTTACAAGAAAAAGTGGACATCTGCCTGTTCGTAAGCTTCTTCAAAAGGCAGGAGGATTAATCAAAAAGATTAAACCTGTATTTATGATGTCTCCTCTTTCCATTGCACAATATTTGGATCCTACAAATGATGAACTTCAGTTTGATGTTGTAATTTTTGATGAGGCAAGTCAGGTAAAGCCTCAGGATGCATTGGGAGCGTTCATGAGAGCAAAAACAGCTGTGGTTATGGGAGACACCCAACAGTTACCTCCAACATCATTCTTTGAACAGATGGCTGATGGAGATAGCTATGAGGAGTAAGCCACATCCTTGGATATGGAGAGCATTCTTCATTTATGCAAACTGTCATTTCCTGTAAAAATGCTTAAATGGCATTATAGAAGCCGTCATGAATCCCTGATTTCAGTTTCAAACACTCAATTCTATGATGATGAACTTTTGGTTTATCCTTCACCATCACACAATGATCCTGAATTAGGTTTAAAACTTCATTACAATCCAGATACTTATTATGATAGGGGATCCAGTGCAGCCAATGTAGGTGAGGCAAAGGAAGTTGTCAAAGCTATTTTTGAACACTTTGACACATACGGTGACAGCAAGAGTCTAGGTGTGGGAACATTCTCCGTAGCTCAAAAGAATGCAATTTTGGAGGAACTGGAACTTCAGCGTAAAAACAGACCTGAACTGGAATCATTGTTCGCAGAAAATAAGGAAGAGCGTTTCTTTGTCAAAAACCTTGAAACAATTCAGGGGGATGAAAGGGATGTTATTCTGATAAGTGTAGGTTATGGCTATGACAATGAGGGTAAAATGTCCCTGAATTTCGGTCCATTGAATCAGGAAGGTGGAGAAAGACGTCTAAATGTATTGATTACAAGGGCACGTGAAAAATGCGTTGTATTTTCAAACTTCAAGTCACATGACATGCATTTGACAAACAATCCTCCATTCGGTGTCAAATCACTTAAGGAATTCCTACACTATGCTCAAAATATCACAGATGGCAACGATTTTGTGGAAGAGAAAAAAGAGCAGAAATTTGAAGACTCAATTGCCAGATTCCTTGAGGAAAACGGATATATCGTAGCAAGACAGGTGGGAAGTTCAGGTTTTAAGGTGGATTTGGCATTAGTTGATGAGGAAAACCCTGGACAATATTTTTTAGGAATAACAACCGACGGGGAAAGCTATGCATCAAGTAAGGTTGCTCGTGACAGAAACAGACTTAGAGAACAGGTTCTTGAAGGATTGGGGTGGAACATATATCATCTATGGTCAACTGACTGGTATAGGAATCGTGATTTGGGTCGTAAAAAACTTCTTGAAGCTATTGAAAACTCAAAAGTAAAATATGCTGAGACCAAGCAATTGAAAGCTGAAGAAGCTGAAAGGTTAAGAATCGAAGCAGAAAAAAGAATGGAACAATTAAGACTGGCTCAGGAAGAAGAGGAAGCCAAGGAAAAATTGGAAAACGAATCCAGTGAAGAACTATATGAGGTCATAGGTCCTGACTCTGAAGTATCTGAAAATGATGATATAACCAATGATTCAAATAGTAAAAACAAGAGCGAATCTGATGGCTTTATCTATGTGGACCATGAAGCTATTGAAAATGATAATGCTAATGATACTGTTTCATTGGATGGCAATTATCAAGAATCAAATGATGAGAAAAAAGGTTTTAAAGATTCTATTAAGACAGTATTTAACTTTAATAAAGATTCTTATAATGAAGAGAAGGATGTTGCCGATGATGATTTTATTTATGTAGATCATGAAGCTATTGAGGATAAGGATGATGATTTTATTTA
>DAII01000053.1:1279-4663 GCA_002496065.1 Methanobrevibacter sp. UBA586 | reverse complement strand
ATGTAGATCATGAAGCTATTGGGGATAATCAGAAATATGAATATGAAACCTTTGATTATGAAAATACAGATGAAGAGAAATTGGAACCTGTTATTGATGTAGATGATATTAAAGAGGACTTTTTAAATGAAGTCAGGAAAGATGAAAATAAACCTAAAAAGACCACTAACATTTCAGATGGTTTCAATTTTAAATTTAAGAGTAATATTGATGATTCTATTAAGAAGAAATATGGGGATGAATTCTCTTCAGAGAATTTTGCAGAGGATATTCCATCTTCCAAGAAAAAATCCAAAAGAAATAAAAAAACAATGAAAAATTCATCTAATTCTCAATTCAAAGAAGAGAATAGTTTTGTTGGTGATTCTGAATCCAAATTCAATTCATCTAAAAATGAATTTAATGATAATGCTTCTGAAATGGAATTTGATTCTTCTAATGTTCAATTTGATGATGATAGTGGTTTTGTGAATGCTTCTAAAACTGAATTCAAGGAATCAGGGAATCAAGGTTCATCTCAAAACGACGATAATTTTTCAAATAAAGAGGAAAAAATCATTTTTGATGATTCTAAGGAAGAGGACACAGAATTTAAGGATTATGATTCTGAAGAAATCTATGTAGAGGATGATTTAGTATTTGAAACTTCCAAATCCCACAATGAACATCCGATGAATAGACATCCAGTTGTCAATAATGCAGCGACCAACGCTGAGGAAATTGATTTTAGAATTAAAGGGGAAGAGGAGAAAAAGGGATTGTTTTCATCTTTTGTTGGCAGTATCAAGGAAGGGGAAACAAAGCTCAATGTTTCTGGAAATAAGGTTTATGATGATGATTTAAATGAAAAGTTCATTCCTGAAGTGGAAATAAACAATTCCAATCANNAAGGAGCCTAAGATTATTGACATACCATTTACATCACCTGACAGTAATGGAAATGTTTATGATAAGGACGATGAAACTAGGAAAATGGCCAACAAGATAGTGGATGACGTTTTTGACAGCATGTTAAATGACAGAACCTTTAAAAAGAGGGAGACATTTGACAACATTAATCAGCCTAACGATTACTACTCAGAAACTGAAGAACATGTTGAAGCAGAACAAGATAATAATGAAAACATATCTTCTAATGAAAGTTCAATTCAATTTAATGAAAGATATGATTATGATGAACCATCTGAAAAGATTGTAGATAGCTATGATGGCTATTTTGATAAAGAATATGAAACTGGAACATATTATCAGGCCAGTCAGAACATCAACAATCCCCTTAGAAAAAATNNAAGGGAATTAGAGAATCCCTTTCAGAGTTCAAAAACAATGTAAGCTATATCAACAGGTCTCTCAAGGAAATAGAAAAGGATTCACCTTTGGAGTATGTCAATACAATTGACAGGACTGTTGAGGTGGAGGAACCTATAATGAGGGATAATTTCAGCAACGTGGAAAAACCTGATTTCACCAATGAGGAAGTAGAAACAATGGAAAGCTTTACAAATGCTGAAAAACATTCCTCCAATGAAAAAGGGGATGATGATTTGGTTGAACTCATCAAAAGGGAAATTGAAAGTGATGAGGAACCTATTGTCCCTGTTCACAATGAAGACAAACCTGCAGCTGAAAAGACAAGGATTGTAGACTATCAAATGGCTGAAAACATTGGAATAACATCATCAAAGGAACTTTATGACAAGTCCATCATTGAAGTTTCAGACATAGTGGCAGATATTGTAAAAGTTGAAAGTCCTATCCATGTTAACGAATTGATTAAACGTGTTCGTGAGAACTGTGAAATTAAAAGGGCTGGATCCAAATTCAAGAAAACACTTAACGATGCTATTGAAGTTTCAGAACAGTCCGGAAACATTACAAAGGTTAATGATTTCCTCTTCAATGGGCTAAATGGAAACGTTAATATTAGAAAAAGGATTAAACCTAATATTGATTTAATTTCAGAAGCGGAAATAGAAAAGAACATTGAATTTATATTGACTCATAATAAATCCTTTAACATATCAAAATTGGCTAAGGAAGCTTCTTCCAACTTCGGATTCAAATCCACCTCCAAAAAGACAGCCAGCAGGATTAACAATGTTTTGGATTCAATGATTGTAAACGGTAAGGTAATTGTAAAAGACGATGTAATTGAACTTAACAAATAAACAGGTTATTCTATGTCAACAAAGGTAAAGTCCCCTGAAAATCTTCCAAATAAACCTGGAGTTTATATAATGAAGGACAAGGATGAGAATATCATCTATATAGGGAAAGCTAAGAATTTAATAAAAAGGGTTCAGTCCTATTTTAGGAAAAACCTTGATAGGCCTAAAACCAAAATCCTAATGGATCATTTCAACAGTTTGGAGTATATTTTNNCCTAATTGTTACAAATTCTGAGAAGGAAGCTTTGATTTTAGAGGCCAATTTAATTAAAAAACATAAGCCAACATACAACATACGTCTTAAGGATGACAAGAGATATCCTTATGTTAAAATAACCAATGAGAAATTTCCAGNNCACGTTTGTTAATTACAAGAAACATCACAAAAAACGGTAGCTATTACGGGCCCTTTACAGATGTCGGTTCAGTTAGAAAAACCGTAAAGTTTCTAAAGTCACTGTTTAAAATCAGAACATGCAGAAACATGGACGGCCCATGTCTCAACAGTCAGATTGATTTATGCTACGCTCCATGTGACGGTGCAATCTCTAAAGAGGAATATAATGAAATCATGGACAAAATAGACCTCTTTTTCCAAGGTAAGTATTCTGTCATTGTTAAAAATCTCAAAAGGGAGATGATGGAAGCTGCCAATCAACAGAATTATGAAAAGGCGGCCGTTTTAAGAGATCAGATTCAATCAATTGAGGAAATCATGGACAAGCAGTTTGTCGAATTGGGTGATGATGATCTTGATCAGGACATAATAGCTATTTCTGAGGATAAGGAGAACTTTATAATAGTGGTAATGGCCATTCGTAACGGAAAGATTGTTGGAAAGGATGATTTCTTAATGAACGGTACGGAATACGATTCAAATGAGGAGGTTATATATGCATTCATCCAACAGTATTATGGATACAATCGTCATGTTCCAAAACAGATTATAATCAACCTGAAAATAGATGATGTTTCCATTCTGGAAGAGTGGTTAGGTGATTTAAGGGGAAACAGAGTTTATATTAAAGTTCCTGAAAAAGGAATCAAGTTAAGATTAGTTAATATGGCTCAGAAGAATGCAGAGATAATCCGCCATCAGAAGAAAAAGCTTGAGAATTCATTGATTGAACTTAAGAAATACTTGAAGCTGGAAAAACTCCCGAGGGTTATTGAAGGATATGACATCAGTAACATTTCAGGAAAACTGGCTGTGGGA
>DAII01000053.1:0-1222 GCA_002496065.1 Methanobrevibacter sp. UBA586 | reverse complement strand
TGAAGGAACTACTAACAAAAAGATTCGAAAGAATTGACAAGGACAGTGAACCTGACTTGATTGTTATTGATGGTGGTAAGGGACAGTTGGGAATGGCCTGTGAGGTTCTAAAGGAATACAATCTTGAGCATATTCCCATAATAGGACTTGCCAAGGAGTTTGAGGAGATTTACCTTCCAAATACATCAAGACCAATTATCGTTCCTAAGGATAACAAGGCACTTCATTTGCTTCAGCAGGTAAGGGATGAATCACATCGTTTTGCAATTACCTACCACAGAAAGCTTAGAAGCAAAAAGATAACTGAATCTTCCCTTGATGACATTCCTGGAATAGGAAAGAATAGGAAACAATACATATTAAAGGAATTAGGTTCAATAGATAAGGTTAAGGAAGCTTCAGTCAGTCAGTTGGCTGAAATAAAGGGAATGAATAAAAAAGTAGCTGAAAATGTTTATAACTACTNNAAGTTAGGAAATGGATATTATGAGTAAAAAAGTGAAAATTAAGGTTTTGGATGTTGATGAAGTTCCAGAGGAAACCTCAAAGGAGCATATGAAAGTGGAGGAGCCTGTAGGGGAAACATCACAGCCCATTCATATTGATGCAGAGGAAATAAAAAATGAGGAATCTGAGGACGTTCATGTAAATATTGGGGAAGAGGAATCAATTAAATTTAGAAAATCCAAAAAGGAAGATAAAAAAATCAGGTTCANNAGACATCATTATATTAACAACGAGGTTAAGGATAGTCTCAATGAGAAATTGGAAAATATTATTGACAGAGCCAAAAGGGGAAAAGAAAAAATTGAATCTAAAGAAAAGTTTGAAAGAATTTCAGATTTTGGCAGAGATATTGTTGATGATGTATTTTATGGTGCAAGTGATGTCTACAACAGAACCAAGTACAATAAAAACAAGTCAAAGGGGAGAGAAATAGTTGTTAAGAAAAAGGAATAATATTCTTTNNTTATTTTTATGTATATTCTTTAATCTGTTTTTTTCATCATATTTTTATTTAAATACTACTTTTAAATATATTTTTTCAACTTTTCTTTTTATTTATCTTATTCTTATCAAATTTGCTTTATTTCCTTTTTTTATTCCCCTTATTAACTATTTTATTCTGTTTTTGATTTTATAGTTTAAGTTATAAGTTAAAATTAATAAGCTATAATAGCTTTATTTTTAAAATATGGGTCTATGTATTGGTCACTTAATC
>DAII01000037.1:9808-9947 GCA_002496065.1 Methanobrevibacter sp. UBA586 | reverse complement strand
TCCCATACCATCCATAATTAGTATAATTCCCTTCATAATATCACCTTTTGAATTTAAAAAATAAAAAAAATTATAATTATTATATTAGTTATTATATTTAAACAGTTAAATAATTTTATAAAAAATAATTTTAAATTAA
>DAII01000037.1:8295-9728 GCA_002496065.1 Methanobrevibacter sp. UBA586 | reverse complement strand
GAAATGATGGATACAATTAATGCAGAATAAGGATTTGCTACAACACCTAATAGGTAGGCACATATTCCAATAATACCTGCACCGACAATTCCAGCAGCTGTTCCTAGAATGGATACAGCCCCATCAGTTCCAGGAGCCACTTTTTTAAATGATGTTATGAGACGAGGGGTTTGGGTAACACCTATTTCACTGGCCATTGTATCTGAGGTTGCGGTTGCAATTGCACCTATGAATCCTCCAACAAAGGGCAGGTAGTATCCTCCAAATGCAGCCATCATAAATGCCACAATACCGTTTGAAATAACATTCTTGGCTGTCCTTCTTCCTTCAAATTCCCCTAAAGATTTTTTATAGGGTTTTGCATGCCTTGTTGCTACCAAGGATAAAAGTAAAAATATTATTAAAAGTAATAACCAGTTCACACCAGCTGAAAAAATGATTACAATTCCCATAAGAACCATAAAGAGAGAACCTACAAGGTCCAATGCTTGTCTCTTGTATGTAAAATACCCCAAGATGAACAGTAGCAATACATATCCCCAATTTATCATTAATTCTTCCATGTGTAAAACCTGTAAAAATAATTTGTATTAATATATTTGATTAATGATAATAATAAAGCTAACTAAAATGAATGCTTAAAATTTGAATATAAAAAAAAGAGAGTTAAATAAAGTATTTAGTTTAATACTTTACTTTTGATAATTTCCACTCTTTTGAGAGGGTAGATTTTTTTAGCAGTGTGGTAAACTTCACTAGCTAATTTACCATTTACAGCTGATTTTACCAATTCATCGAAGGTTTTTTCAGCAGCTGCTTGTTTTAATAAATCAATGATTACTTCTCTCATGTATTTTTGTTGGGAAGATTTAGCTCTTCTTGTAGTTACAGCTAATACATAGAGTTTGATTCTGCGATCATCTTTGGTTTTTACAACAACAGAAGTATCGATTCTACTGGTTCCTCTTCTAATCATACTTCTTACATAATCGGTTGTGGTTTTGTGACCTGTAAATTTGGTGCTTGCTACATCTCCAGCTACGTTATCGATTTCAAATCTGAGTTTGATGTATTGTTTTGAGAAATCTCCAGTTAATTCTCTCATGGTGACTTCTACTCCTCTTCCGATAAGTAAGTCTGCATCTCTTGCTGGGGTTTCACCGATTTCTTTGTCTTCAAATGAAATTGGAGTTTTTTNNGTACTCTACGTCTTGCTTTTGATTTTCCTTTTGCCATTATATCGACATTTAAAAAATTTTCCCTTAAATTAATTATAATAAAATATAGCGCTTGCTACTTTAATTTTGTAAATATTAATTGTAAAAATAGTCGGTTATTATCTAAATTTCAACATCGAACTACTAATAAATATTTATATAATAAAAGTTTTATTTTAAAAACCCGCCCATAAAGGTTATTATTAGTTCTTTTTC
>DAII01000037.1:6726-8270 GCA_002496065.1 Methanobrevibacter sp. UBA586 | reverse complement strand
CTAATAAAAAATGAAGGTTAGAACCTTCATTGGATTATGGATGCATAAAATTGTAGTGTCTGATATAGTTATCAACAGCCTCCATTACAGGTATGCCATCTTCCACTACCAGTTTTATACCCAAATCTTCCGCCTTGATTTTTGTTTTGAATCCAAACTGTTCAGATATGATGACATCACAGTCCTGACATGCAATCAATACATCAGTCCCCTGATGTTTGCCAGATTCCTTGATGTCCAATTCACGATGTTCAACAAAGACAACCCCATCCTTGTCAGACCAGTCATAGATATAGAGTGAATTGGCCTTTCCAAGATGCAGATTGACCGTCTTGCCATCAGTTGAAGCAACTGCTATTCTCATAAACTCACCTGATTTTTTTAATAATGTTGGCTACATTCTCTCCAAATAGCTTAATAGTATTTATTCCTTCCTCATCTTCAGTTGCAGTGCCTTCAGGACCTGCAAATACCATGTTCCAGTAGGTACTACCTGCTATGATCATATTATTAATAGGGAAAAACATGGTCATTTCCTGAAGTGTCAATGTTTGACCTCCTCTTCTTGCAACTACAATAGGTCCTCCGACCATCCAATCAAGGAAGCTGTCATTTCCACGGGAAACCTTTCCAATTCTTTGAAGAGCAGACATTATATCTCCTCTTGCTGTTCCAAAGTATACTGGAGCTGCAGGGATGAAACCGTCAGCTTCTCTTATCTTGTCAATGATTTCATTCAATCCGTCATCAAGGATACATTTTCCTGTACCTACACATCCGTTACATGCAATACAGGATTGGATATTCTTTCCTCTTAATTGAATTACTTCAGCTTCAACATCATTTTCCTCAATCACATTAGCACATATCTCCAAAACGTCTTGAGTGTTACTGTTAAGACGTGGACTTCCATTTAATAATATTACTTTTGCCATTATATCGACCAAATAAATATCTATTTTTATAATATAAATAAATTTTATTTGACCACTTCGAAGTTGATGCAGATAAGCATATAATCATAATATAGAGGGTTTACCGCGAATGCGAAAATAGGAAGATGAAATTTTCTAACCAGTAGCTATCTCAATGTCCAAATCATCCCCATCATGTTTTTTAAGCCTATTTGATAAATTATACTAGAATAAATTACTTGGACAAGTGGAGAATAATTTAATAACCTTCCTTTGTTTAGCAGATACTGGAGAGCTTATTTCTCTGGACAATTCCTCACTTTTNNCTTTCATCAAAAATGAAAATTTGTCCAAAATGCATCTAATGTTGTTTTTAACATCTAAATCTGAAAACATTGAAGTTTTGAGAGTTGTTTTAAGGAAACCTTGAAGAAGTATATAGATTTGTTGAAAAACATGATAAACATAAAAATTTTTAAATAACACTGCACAAATTAACCTTTATGAATAAAACACAGTTGAAATATGTTGTTCTTACACTATATCTGTCAATCGTAATAATATGTATACTGGGGATTTTAACTGCAGACATCTATCTGTTTGTTGCATCAACCGTTCTGGTGGTTATGA
>DAII01000037.1:6473-6630 GCA_002496065.1 Methanobrevibacter sp. UBA586 | reverse complement strand
TTCAATAACAATAATAACCCTGAGAAACGCATTTCCAAAGTATGAAATAATAGGTTATGCCCTGCTTATTGTTATAGTAATGAATATTGTTATTTTCCTTATGATTCAGAAAAATATAGAAAAAAAGTATTTAGAATAGCTATTTTTAAAAATAGCT
>DAII01000037.1:0-6340 GCA_002496065.1 Methanobrevibacter sp. UBA586 | reverse complement strand
GGAGACTATGCAGATTGAACTGTAGCAAATTTCTCTCTCACGTGCAAGTACCACTTCAGGAACTCCTGTCATACCAACAATGTCCCCTCCGAGAAGTTTGAACATTCTGATTTCCGCAGGAGTCTCAAATCTAGGACCTTCGGTACAGACATATGTTCCTCCATTTATAACATCCCCAACAGAGTATATTATGCTGTTTATTGTGTTGCAGTAGGGTTCTGTTACATCCACATGAACAACCTTGTCGTTGTAGAATGTCTTGTCCCTTGCATGTGTGAAATCCAAGAAGTCATTTGGAAGTACAAATGACCCAGGAGGCATTTCAAGATTAAGAGATCCCACTGAATTTGTAGCTATTATCTGGTTTACCCCTACACTTTTCAATACGTCGATATTGGCCTTGTAGTCTATCTTATGTGGAGGAATACTGTGGCTTCCTGAATGTCTCGGTATGAATGCCACTGTCTTACCTGCAAAATCCAGAAAGGATACTTCGACGTTGCCTACGGTTTTCCTTTCAATTGAATCTGCCTTTTCGGTAATTTCGTAAACTCCACTTCCACCAATAATTCCAATCATGACATTACCCTTTTGTAACTGCAAGTGGTGATACTTTTGCCACCAGTCTGGCTATTCCAACGGAATCTGAGATTTTTACAACATTGTCAACATCCTTGTATGCTCCAGGAGCCTCTTCAGCAATTACGTTTTTGGTTGTTGCCTTAATTATGATTCCATTTTCATCCAATGTTTCTTCAATTTCCTCTGCTGTGAAATTCTTTTTAGCCTGTGACCTTGAAAGAACACGTCCTGCTCCATGAGCTGTTGAACCGAATGTCTCTTCCATAGCTATTTCTGTTCCTTTCAATATGTATGATGAGGTTCCCATTGTTCCAGGTATCAATACAGGTTGGCCGATTTGTCTATATTTCAATGGAATTTCCTCTCTGCCAGGTCCAAATGCACGGGTTGCTCCTTTTCTGTGAACCAACAGGTCGCTTTTAACTCCTTTGTAGCTGTGTGTTTCCTTTTTGGCAATGTTGTGAGCCACATCGTAGACTACACCCATGTCCATGTCCTTTGCTGATTTTCCAAGAACCTCTTCAAATGATTCCCTTATCCAATGAGTCATCATTTGACGGTTTGCCCATGCATAGTTGGCCGCTGCAAACATTGCTTTAAGGTAGTTTTGAGCTTCCTTACTGTCAAGAGGAGCACATGCCAATTGTCTGTCAGGCAAATCCAGTTGGGCTTCCTTGTAAGCCTTGTCCATTACCCTCAAGTAATCGGAACATACCTGATGACCACAACCTCTAGATCCGCTGTGAATCATTATTGTAATCATTCCTTTCTTAAGACCGAATACCTCTGCAGCCTCCTCATCGTAGATTTCATCTACAACCTGAATTTCCAAAAAGTGATTACCTGAACCTAAAGAACCCAGTTGTGGAATTCCTCTTTTTTTAGCCTTATCTGATACCAAACTGCTGTCAGCTTCTTTGATACGGCCGTTTTCTTCCAAATATTCCAAATCTTCTTCCCAGCCATATCCGTTTTTAACAGCCCATTCAGCCCCATAATCGGGAACATCGTCAATTTCATTTTCCTTAAGTTTGATTTTTCCTTTACTACCCACTCCAGAAGGAATGTTCTTGAATAATACTTCAACAAGTTCATCAAGCTTGCCTTCAATATCTTCCTTAGTCAAATTAGTTCTAATTAATCTTACACCACAATTGATGTCAAAACCAACTCCTCCAGGAGAGACAATACCATTTCTTTCACTAAAAGCAGCCACACCACCTATTGGAAAACCATACCCGAAATGAATATCTGGAAGACCAATTGCAAACCTTTGTATTCCTGGAAGTTGAGCTATGTTTGCAATCTGTTCAAGAGCACTGTCCTCCAAGTTTTCAAAGCTTTCATCATCAAGATATAATTTTCCGCTAGCTCTCATTCTTTTATCGTAGCTACCTGGAATCTTATAAGTGTATTCTCCAACCTTAGTTACTACATCTCTAATATTCATTATAATCACTACAGTATACAGTTAGTTTAATAGTTTAGCATACATTAAATAAATAAATTTTGTAAGTTTAAAAAAAATAAATAAAAAAAAGAAGTTAGTTTCTAAATAGGTCAAGTATTCCTGCTATTAAAATGAGAATAGCTCCAACAAGTCCAAATATTGATGAACCAAACAAGACCAAGATGGCAGCTATAATCAATATTACTCCTGCGACCTTAGAATCTTTAAATGAATACCAACCTGCTATAATACCTATGACTGAACCAATAATAGATATTGTTCCCAGACTTATTGTTAGGGCCTGTGTGAAACTTCCAATAAATACCACGAAGGAACTTGCTGCAAATGCAATTATTCCACCGATAGTGGCTAATATTGCTTCAAATCCTCTATAAACTGATTTTGTATATCTCATAATTACATCTCCTTTTATAAGTAGTTAAAAACTTTTATTAAATAAAGTTTTCTATAAATCTAGGATTACACGAGTTTTATGAATTCCCTCTTCGACATATACATTCATTTGATGAAATGTTATTGCCTTGACCTCACTGCCTCTTGTTTGAATTTTCCAGTCAATATCCTCCCCCATTATAGAAGCGTCCAGACGGTATCCCTCATCTTCCTTACAAATATTGACATCAAAATCCGAGAATAACATGAATTCCACCTCATGCAAAAATAGAAGTTCCTCAAGAAAATCATAAAGTAGAGATACCTTGTCTTCTGAAGTAATTGAGAATTCTAATTGTTTGGATTTGCCAATGGTGTTAGTATCTGAAATTACATTAAACATAGCCAGTGCAGAATTTTCAAAACTTTCTTCCAAATCATTTCCATAGGCTGTAAATCCAACATCTGCAGTTACATCAAAAAATTCGAATGGTTTTTCAATAGCTACCATGATTTTCACCAAAAATATTACTTTTCAAATGGGGTCTTTCTCTTTCTTTATATTATATTTTCAAACAATATTAATGTAGTGATGTGATTATTATGATTAGAAGTTTTGACACCACCCCAAGAGCAGATTTAAGAAAAAAAAGTTCATTTGATGACACTATAAAATTCAGTTCAATAAATATTCAAGCTGGCATGGTAATATTTGCAGTTGCAATAATATTACTTTTATCAGTAATATCTGTTATAATGGCTCCAAATCCTTATTTTATTTAAGATTCTACCAAACCCTTTTAGAGTCAGACATTAACTGCAAATAAACCATGCAAGTTAATGTTTAACAGATATCATTAAATTAGAGGAAAAAGAACCTTAATTCAATCCAGCAATAGTATTATATCCCTGAATCTTTTTCCTTATCATTTAATGCAGTTAACTTCATCCGGATTGAATCGGAGTATAATTTCACGTGAATTGCCTCTGACTCCCTTTCCGGTGTATTTAGTATCAATTAATCTTAAAAATTCTAGTTTTTCCAAGGTTCTGTTAAAGGTGGCATAGCTAACGTTTTCCTTTTCCTTGAACAGTTCAGCCAAACTTCCTGCAGTTAGAACCTCTTTACTTTCCATAATAACCTTAAGCAATGCTTTTTCTGTATCTGAAAGTGATTTTATAGTTTCAATTAGATTAACTGGAACCAATGATTCTATAGCCTTGTCAAAATGTTCCTGAGTGATTTGTTTTGAAGCATCGGCCTCAGCAATGATACCTGTTGATCTTAAAAGATTGATTCCTATTCTCAAATCGCCACTTTCAAATGTGTACTGTGCAATCTGCTCCAGAATCTCATCAGGCATAACATTTACAAAAAATCCGGAATTTACACGGTCACGAAGAATAGACTCTATTTCAGAATATGAATAAGGCTGGAAAGTGATGTCTTGAGGAATGAAAACTGAGTTTACATTTTTGTCAAAAGCGAATCTCAATTCCAGATCAGAGAGAATTGCAAATACCCCTACCTTAACACCAGTATATTCCTCATATGCCCTCAAAAGATCATAGAAGACCTTGTTGGCATTTTTACTTTGGAAAAGATAATTGACATCATCTAAAGCAACTATAAGAGCCTTGCCCTCTTTTTGAAGATACTGCATGATTTTACCGTATATTTTTGCAAAGGGAACTCCTGTTTCAGGAGGCAGATGTCCAAAAATCTTTTTATAAATCTGAGAAAAGATTCCAAAACGTGTTGTATGCAACTGACAGTTGATGTAGACACATACAACCTTTTCGGTGCTTTTTTCAACTAACTCAAATACTTTCCTCATGGCTGTTGTTTTTCCGGTTGCACAGGACCCTAAAACCACTGAATTTGATGGTTTACCTCCACTGATTGCAGGCCTGATTGCCATTGCCATAGCTTCCATCTGAGTATCCCTATATTTGTAGTTGGGAGGCATATAATCTGGGTCAAAAGCATTTATATTAGAAAATAAGCTTTCATCATGCATTAAAATATCTTCGATTCCCATGATTGAATATTATATAAAAACTAGTATAAAAATAATGTTGTTTTTAAGTGAACAACATAATAAAAAAAAAGGCAAATAGTCAAATAAAAATAAAAAAAGAGGTTATAGGAATGAAATTTCTACATTTTCATTATTAATTACCCAGTCGGTTAATTTTTCTGCATATTGTAGTTTTTTCTCCTTGATTTCATCGGCCTTTTGAAGGAAGTTTTCATTGTTAGGTNNAGGTCTTGAATATTGAGTTACGATATCTCCGAAGTCCATTCCTGCTAACAATATTTCCCTAGCTCCCAATGCCACTGCCAGAAAGATAGCTCTGTCCCCATCTGTAAATCCTCCGAAATTGTATAGATTCCCATGAGGTTTTGATTGTGTGGTTCCTAAAACGTTGCNNAAATAATGCTTTCAAGATTGTTTCCATGGGCGTGAATGACAACTGCAGCATCTCTTGTATTTGCAAGTAGAATGTCATCCAGATTCCCATCCAAATCCGTAACGATAATATCTGGAACTATATGCTCTTCAATTAGTGCTGTAGTAGCTCCATCGGCAGCTATTAGAACATAATCATCCAATTCATAATCGTTTTTAAGTTGGATTATGTTGTTTTTTAGGGAAGGTCCTGCTCCAAAAACAATGCATTTGTCAATTTTCCTGTTGTTTGTTACCTTTGCATAGAGATCATCTAAAGTAAGAGGCTTCTGTTTAAAAAGTATCTCATCTAGCTGTTTTGCACAGTACTCATCATCTTCCTGTGAAAATCCAAAATCATCTAAAATATCCCTATACCATCTTTGCCAAAGACCTAATTCCATAATTAACACCTTAATTAATAATATGTTATGCTTTTGTTTTAAATATAATTGGATTTTAAGTTTTTAAAAAATGTCATTTTCTAATTTTAATGATGAAAAAATCAAATAGCCTTCTCCAATTTAACCCCTTTAGACTTGGACAAAACAGTCAACTCAACAGTATCAACAAATATGTCTATTGCAAGAAATGTGAATGAACATATGATTCCAAAACTGGAATGAAGCTTACAAGAAACACCGCACAATTGTGGCAATCAAACTTCAACACTCAGATAAGTAGAATGAATTAATTGGAGATAATCCCAGATTTGACTTATATGAGATGGCAACCCCAATTGTCATTATAAACCTGCATGAGATATGACGTGATTATCCTATATCACCAATGGCAAATCATCACATCTTCTTCAAGTCCACAGGAGCACCGGTGATGTGTCTATGTAACTTCTGTATGTATTTCAAGGTAATACCTACGAATATAGCTGAAATGATTGTTCCAATACCCACACTTCCTCCAATGATATGTAAAAATATGTAGCACAGTACGAATGAACTTACAACAATTGTTACATCAAAGTAAACCTTGATTCTTGGAAACGGACGATTGGATACTATAGCTATGGCCTGAGTTACCCCTTCCACAGAGAGAGGAACAATATTGGTTGGGACATAGAAAAACAATCCCAAAGCCACTAAAAATGTACTTAAAACAATCAAACCCAGACTTATGAAAATGTTTGCCGGATCTGGAATCATTCCTGTCAGATAGACTGAAAATGATGTGAAGTATCCAAAAAGCACACCTACGAAAACCTGAAGGAAATGCTTTGGCTTAAAGTCAGAACGCAAAAGCAACAGTTCAACGGCAACCAGAAATGCATGGAACAGGATTGTGGCCTGCCCAATCTCAATTCCCCAAATGATGTTTAATGTATATGGAATTGAACTAACAGGAGTTGAACCGAGATTTGACTTGATGGAAAATCCTACACCTAATGTAATTAAAAATAGTCCAAATAAATAATTAAAAATTCTCTTAGCTAACTCTTTTGACATTA
>DAII01000119.1:3587-5700 GCA_002496065.1 Methanobrevibacter sp. UBA586 | reverse complement strand
ATTATAAAATTAATCTAATGTTGGATAATTAGGACTTTCGTTTGTAATCAACAAGTCATGAGGGTGTGATTCTTTAATACCACTACTGGTTATTCTAACGAAATTAGCCTTTTGTTGCATATCTTCAATATCTTTAGCTCCACAGTAACCCATAGATGATTTAAGACCACCAACAAGTTGGAATAGAATTTCACTAACGGTTCCCCTATATGGAACAGCGCCTTCAATTCCTTCAGGGACATATTTGGTGTGTTTCATGTGACTTTTGGAACCTTGGAAGTATCTGTCTGCTCCACCATCAGCTTCATTGGTCATAGCACCCATAGAACCCATTCCACGGTATTTCTTGTACTGTTTTCCATTCATAACAACAATATCTCCAGGAGCTTCGTAGGATGCTGCAAGTAAGTTACCAAGCATTACCGCATCTGCACCTGCACCTATGGCTTTTGCAATGTCTCCAGAGTATCTGATACCACCGTCGGCAATTACAGGAATTCCATGTTCCTTAGCAATATCTGCAACCTGTGAAATAGCTGTAAGTTGTGGAACACCTACACCTGCAACGATACGGGTGGTACACATTGATCCAGGTCCGATACCTACCTTAAGACCGTCTACACCCATTGAAATTAAATCTTCTGCAGCTTCAGCTGTAGCTATGTTTCCCACACNNAATTCAGCAGAAATATTTTCCTTGATGGTTTCGGTAAAGTTTACAGCATTCATGTTATGAGCATGAGCACAGTCAATTGAAATAATGTCAGCACCTGCTTCATCAAGTGCCATTGCCCTGTCAAGATCAAAGGGACCACATGCTGCAGCTACAAGGAAATTTCCTTCCTTATCACGTGCCGCATTAGGATATTGAGATTGATTTAAAATATCCTTGATGGTAACAATACCTACAAGCTTGCCGTCACGAAGTACAGGAAGTGNNAAGTCTTTCAACCTTATTTTCATAAGCGATGTCCAACGCCTCTTCAGCAGTAATAGGTTCCTCGATTGTTACAACATCAGAAGTCATAATATCCTTTACGGTTTTTTCATGACCTTTTTTCAATACAGGCCTTATATCCCTTTTTGAGATAATTCCAATAATTTCATCCCCATCCATAACAGGAAGACCACTGATTAGCTCATCGTTCATTTTTTCCTGTACATCAAGAATTGTTGAATCAGGAGTAATGGTCACTACATCACGAATGGTAATTTCTTCAGCCTCTTTTACTTTTCTGACTTCTTCCACTTGTCTTTCTTTAGTGATATTTCTGTGTATAACACCAATACCACCTTCCTGAGCCATTCCAATTGCAAGTTCCGCTTCGGTAACAGTATCCATAGCTGCACTTAATACAGGAATGTTAAGTTTGATTCCCTTTGACAGTTGAACTTCAGTATTTACATCCTTAGGTTCAACATAACTTGCATTAGGAGTAAGTAAAAAGTCATCAAAAGTATAAGCTAATGGAGCCTCTTGGACTTTTTTTGAGAACATACTATATCACCTTTAGTTATCATCAAATGAAGCACATAATTCTTTAAGTTCAGCTACTGCAGTACGATCAATATGACCTGTGTTTCTATCTCCACCGACACAGGCAGCACCTCTGATACCTACAACATCACAACCAATGTCATGAAGCGGTTTTAATTGGTCTTTCTTAACAGATCCTGCAAGAGCTGTTTTAATTCCATATCCTTGAGCTTCTTCTACAAATTCTTTAAGTTGGTCAATGTCCAAAAAGTCGAATAAAGTTTTACCGTCCTTAACTGCAGTATCCAACATTGCTAAGTCACAACCTGAGTCCTTAGCAACCTTTGGAATTTCCATAGGTCCAACTGCTCCAACCCTGTGAGCGTCAGCATATCCTGCAGCTACTACAATTGTATCTGGACTAATATCCTTTACGGTCTTTACAACATTTTCCATAACTTCAACAGCTTCATCATAGTTTTTGGTTCCATATAATCCTACTTTTATATAGTCAGCTCCGGAAACATGAGCACCCATAGCTGCAAGTGAAACAGTACCTGGTTTGTAAGGTACATCCCCTAATGTAGCACTTACTAATTTATCTTCAGGAGTTAATTCTCTAATTTCTTTTATAAC
>DAII01000119.1:3225-3562 GCA_002496065.1 Methanobrevibacter sp. UBA586 | reverse complement strand
CTCCACCTTTAATTGATTCAAGAGCTTCTTCATGATTTATCGGACTTATTAATAGAAGCATGTATTTCCTCCAAATAGTTTAAAATATAATTATAATATATTAATATAAGTTTTTCTTTATTTATAATACTTGTTGTTTTTAAAAAAAAATTAGAAAGGAGANNAATCCTTATCAGAAATATTTTTCCTGATTACTCCATGAGCCTTAGGATAAAATCCCTTACTTTGAGAGTCCTTTCTGAGCATTTCGATAATCTCATTGGTTCCAATGGAAATAGGACAGTTTAAAGTACATAAACCACAGAGAGTACACATGTAAAGACCAGAAGCATAGCAT
>DAII01000119.1:1582-3179 GCA_002496065.1 Methanobrevibacter sp. UBA586 | reverse complement strand
TTGTATACAGGACAGTGAACAATACAGTTCCCACAGCCTATGCATTTCAGACATTCCTGATTGGCATCACTTCTTCCATTGTCTAAAATGATTACTGCAACTCTTTCAGCACCATACATATTCTTAAGAAGTTTCTTCTCAATGTCTGCAGTTTTTGAAGGTCCTGAAATAATGTTGATATATGATGTTACATAATTCCCTGTTGCATAGACCGTTTCAAGCTTGGCTATTGAAATTGCATCTTCCAGACACTCTACAAACTTGTCCTTTCCAACGACGATTATATGGAGGTCCATTGCTGAAACAAGGGATATGTTTCCCTCATTGTGAACAAAAATAAGTGATCCCTCTTCACTGGCGACGGCATTGGATCCACTTATTCCTATTTTTGCCTTTTCCAAATGCTCCAATACGTCTGCCCTTACAGTTTCCATGATTTCACGAGCAACAGGATGTACGGATTCCTGTAATGCCTCATTGACGATAAATGTAATCTCATCAATGTTCAGGTGAGATGCTGGACCTGTTGGATGAACCGGTTTGTTGTCAATTTTCTTTAGCTGAAGTATTCTGTCACCTAAATCTGTCTCAACCACATCGTACCCTTTTTCCTTTAAGAATACCTTGGCTTCAATTTCTCCCAGAGTATTTGATTTGGATTTGGCTATTACATTAGAGTCAACATCTTTTATTAAATCCAAAATAATCTGTTGAGCATCAACATCAGTTTTTGCTTCAAAAAATTCAATGTCATTTCTTTTAAATGATCTCTTAGCCATTGCAATTAGCTCATCGTTGTTTTCAATTGCATCCTCCTTTATTTTTTTAACTCTTTTTTCAAGTCTCAATACCTGTGGAGAATTTTTAATAGATGATGATCTGCTTTTTACAGTATTGAATGATTTTCTCATTGTTTCCAATTCATTTTTATTCATCGAGAGCACCCACTAAAAATTCTGTTAAATCCAAAACTTCAATTCCCTTGTCCTTCAGGTTCAGTTTACAAAATGGACATGCAGTAATCAGCAGTTCCGCCTCAGTCTCCATTGCCTGTTCGATTCTGGTTTTTGCAATCTGGTTGGCAATTTCAGGATATGCGGATTTTACTCCTCCTCCCGCACCGCAACATAAACTGTTTTCCTTGATGTTATTCATTTCCAAAAGGGTAGCTACTGATTTGATTACTTCACGGGGAGCATCAAATTCCTGACAGTGCCTTGCCAAATGACAGGAATCATGATATGTGACCTTCAAACCTGTGTTTTTCAAAGATATCTTATTGTCTTTAATTAAATCTTCCAAAAGCATTGAAATGTGTATGACATCGATGTCTTCGTAATCCTGTTTTAGAGTCTTATAACATCCTGCACATGAAGTCAATACTTTTTTGCCTTCAAATTCCTTGCTGTTCTTTTCAATCTGTTTTTTAGCATCTTCATCGAAACCTGTTCTAAGCAAAACAGATCCACAACAGGACTCGTCTTCCAAAATAGTATAATCAATATTTGCTAGTTTTAATAATTTTTCAGTTGCATCTGCTATTGTTGTTTCCTTTTCTCTTGCAGTACATCCTCTAAAATATATCATGGTAATTAAT
>DAII01000119.1:0-1573 GCA_002496065.1 Methanobrevibacter sp. UBA586 | reverse complement strand
AAGAATGAGTTATTTTATATAGGAATTCTTAATAAAAAAGAATGAAAAATGAACATTATTCATATTTTTCATTGACAGTGAAAACAGATTTTATAAAAATGCTAAAAAAAGTAGTGGAAAATTAAAATTTTAATCTTCCTCATCATTATGTTTATCAATTATCTCATTGTTTAGAGCTATTTCACGAACAATTTTTGTCATGTCCTTCTGCAACTTATCGATTTTCATATAAAGCTTGAAAATTAGATAGAACATCAATAGAATCGCTACAATAACAAGGAAATCCAGTCCTCTTGATATGCCGAACAGTCTGGCTATGCAACTACTTAATTCAGGTACGAATGCAAATATTATAATCAAAAACCAANNTATATATTGAAGGAGATTTCTTCTGATATATTCTTTGGTATATGTATATAATAGCTACTAATGCAATAAATGAAAAAACAATTGGATAAATCATCATACATAATCACCTATTCAAATAAAAGCTGTTTAATCATATTAAACATAATCTTGATTCCAACCATCGCATTTGTTCCCTTGGCTTGAGTTTCAGGAGTGTAAATTGTTGTAATGGTTACCTCTTCAAACTTTATGCCTTTTTCCTTGAACTGTCTTAAGAACTCTGAAGCGACAATATATCNNCATTCATCTCTATCTTTTTTAAGGCATCTGCAGTAAGAGCCCTGAAACCTGTTTGGGAATCACTTACGTTCACACGATAGAATATCCTTGTAAGAATATTCATTACAGTATTTGCAAAGTTCTTACTGACCGGCATATCCTTAAAGGGACGAACACCAATTACAGCATCTGCCCTACCTTTAATTAAGGGTTCACATACCTTGTCTATATCATTAATATCATGTTGACCGTCAGCATCGATATTTACAATATATTTTGGATTGTGCCTCAATACAGCATCCAATCCTGTACTGATGGCCGCACCCATTCCCTGATTAATTATATGGTTTAAAATAATAATACTGTCAGGATACTTCTTTTGAGATTCCTTGAGTTTTTCCAAGGTGTTGTCTGTAGATCCGTCATTTACAATAACCATCTTGAATCCACGTTCAGCTATATCTTCTATAACCGGTTGAACTCTGTCCTCTTCATTATAAGCAGGAATAACCATGAATGTGTTATTTTTATCCTCTTCCGACATTACAAATTCTTGTTTAGCCATTTATCCACCAAAATAATTATAAAGGTCCTACGTTTTCCTTACCTTCTCTAATACCCATTCCAGCTTCCTTACGCATAGCTTTTCTATGGAACATCATTTTAATANNATTTTGAGCATGTTCACGTGCTCTTGTTTCTGCCAATTTTTTCAACTCTTCTGGCCTTTCCTCTTCATCCTCATGGACAAACACTTCCAGAATATGCTTGTTTGTCATTAGCTGAGCAATAATTAAACCTGTAGATGCCTGATTTGCACAAACTTTATCCTTATCCTTCGGCCCAGGCATTCCTAAAGCCATTACAATTTCACAATCTTCTTCTTCAATGAGAATTTTAGCGGTAACAGGCAAATCCTTAATTCCCGGGACGGTTTTTCTAATAA
>DAII01000026.1:7018-8294 GCA_002496065.1 Methanobrevibacter sp. UBA586 | reverse complement strand
GACTGACAGAACTTATGGGTCCTGGAGTCGGAATTGAATGTATGGCACAGGAAGGTCTCCACATTCCAGAAGACATTTACTATCCTGAGGTAATCAACCCTAAAACCCTTGAAAATCTTGGAGAAAACGAAACTGGAGAACTTGTTCTCACCAATCTTGAACGTGAAGGAATGCCTGTAATCAGATTCAGGACAAAAGACATTACATCAATTACCTATGAACCTTGTGAATGTGGAAGAACCTTTGCAAGAATGAGCAGNNCAAGATCCGATGACATGATAAAGGTAAAAGGAGTGGCAATATTCCCATCACAGATTGAAAAAGCATTACTTAAGGTTGGAGAGGTCGAACCACATTACATGATTATTGTAACCAGACCTGACGTATTGGATGAAATTGAAGTCAAGGTAGAAGCTTCAGAACGTCTTTTCTTTGATGGTGTAAAGGAAATGGTAGACATCCAACAGCAAATAGGCAAATCAATTGAAAATGAAACAGGAATCAGAGTTAAAGTAACACTTGTCGAACCTAAAAGTCTTCCTAGATTTGAAGGAAAGGCAAAAAGAGTTATTGACGAAAGAAATTTACATTAGGTGAGTTAGATGAAAGTTAAACAATTATCCATCTTTTTACAGAACAAGGAAGGAAGTCTCTATGACGCTTTGGAAATATTGACCTCTGCAAACATCAATATAAAGGCTCTTTCTCTTGCAGATACCTCCGACTTCGGAATTTTACGTATTGTAGTGGACAATCCTGAAAAGGGTATTGAAATACCAAAGGAAAACAATTTCCTTGTAAAGCCAACAGACATTATAGCTATTGAAATGGACGATACACCAGGTGGTTTGTCCGGCATTCTTGGAATAATAAAAAAGAACAAGATAAATCTTGAGTATCTATATGCATTTACTCATGACAAAATCGACAAGGCAATTCTTTTGCTTCACACAGACAACTTGGATGATTTAATCTCCTCTCTTGAAAATGAGGACATTACAATAGTTCCTTCTGAAGAAGTATACAACTTATAATAAGATTATAACACGNNTTTTCTTATTTTAAACAAAATAGCTATAGAAAAGATTTAAAAAATTTTTCAAACTCTTCATCATCCATAGGTTCAGGAATGGAATAATCCTTATTTTTCAATATATTTGAAGCAAGGTTCTTGTATTCTAATGTTTCATCTGATTCTGGGTATTTTTCTACAACGGTTTTTGCATCTAATTCACTTTCCTGAATTAAATTACTTCTATTGATAACACCAATAACA
>DAII01000026.1:0-6979 GCA_002496065.1 Methanobrevibacter sp. UBA586 | reverse complement strand
AATACCTGCCAATTTCCCCTTAAGTTTTTTAACACCCTTGACAATATTATTGGCAGCATATAGAGACATATACTCTCCAGAGCTTACAATAATTACCTCATCAGCATATTTCTCACGCAATGGAACTGAAAATCCTCCGCATACCACATCACCAAGGACATCATAGATTACAATGTCAAGATCATCATTTAAAACATCTAAATTTTCAAGCTTTTTCATTGCCACTATCACACCACGTCCTGCACATCCCACACCAGGTTCAGGACCTCCACTTTCAACGCATTTGATGTTCTTGTAACCTGTATAAATAATATCTTCCGGAGAAGGGTTTCTGTTGTTCTTTAAAGTGTTTACAACAGTAGGGATTCTCATACCGCAAAGAGTACGTGTTGTATCTGCCTTCGGATCACAACCTATAACCAAACAATTAAGATCATCATCGGCAAAAACTGCTGAAAGATTGGCCACTGTAGTACTTTTTCCAATCCCTCCCTTTCCATAGATAGCTATTTTTTTAATCATTATTTTCCCTCTCCATCAATTTGTATAAAAAATCGTTTTCACGTGCTTTAAAAGGAAGTGCAACAGCAACATTACATCCCTTAGGAGCCTTTTCAATGCTTTTTCCTTCAATCTGCATTGAATCGACAATATGTTCACGGGACCCTGTTGTCTTTCCCTGAATAAGAATCCTATCTCCCAATTCCAAATCGTCATGTATCCTTAGCTCAGCCACTTGAACCCTGTTGTAATAGTTAACCACCCGTCCAATATCCTTTTTGACATATTTTGATTGGTTGTCCTCACTTTTCCCATAGGGAGTCCTGAAGTAAAATCCTGTATCAAAACCACGATTGAATACCTCTGACAACTCCTCCATCCATTCTGGATTTACAGTATAATTTTTTGGGTCATCAATATATCCATCAATTGCCTCCCTATAGATTCCAGTTACTTTAGCTGCATAATCAGGACTTCTTCCCCTTCCTTCTATTTTAAAGCTGGCAATTCCTGCTTCAATCAATTCGGGAATATGTTCTATCATGCACATGTCCTTTGGAGAGAAGAAGTTAGTTCTATAGGTATTGTCAAATGACTTTGAAATAATCATGGATTCATCATCGATTTCTGTGGTATTTGAAACATTATCCTCGCTATCCTCATCAAAACTCAATGTCCAGTTCTTGCGGCATGGCTGGATACAGTCCCCGCAGTTGGCACTTCTACCATACAATACATTGCTTAAAAAGCATCTTCCTGAAATAGCCATACACATTGCACCGTGAACGAATACTTCGGTTTCAATAGGGGAANNAATTTGTGCCAATGAAAGCTCACGGGACAGAATTGCCCTTTTGGCACCTAACTTCTTAAGTGTTTTCAGGGCAAAAGAATTAGAAATATTTTCCTGAACGCTTATATGAGCTTCAAGACCATTTGAAACCGTATCCTCAATCAAACCTATGTCAGAAAGAATAAGACCATCAATTTCTGCTTCAGCTATTGATGGCAGTAGTTTTTGAAGTTTGACAGCTTCGGTTTCGTTTAAAATAATATTTGTACATAGATATGTTTTGGCAGAATATTCTTTAGCTATTTTAGATACTTCCTTAAGTTCATCCAAGGAAAAATTATTTGCATTGGCCCTCATATTATAAGTATTCAGACCAATATAAGTTGAATCTGCCCCATTTTCAAGAACAGAACGCAAAGATATAAAATTTCCAGCAGGAGCTAATAATTCTACCATATTTAATCTAAGGTTTGTAATAGGTTTCCGCTTCTATATTGTCAGGAAGTTCAGTTGGATAGCATTCATTTACACAACCCAAACATAAATCATCTGCAGGCATTCCAATAGCCTTTACAAGAGATTCTAGGCTAATGTAACCTAAAGAGTCAATATCAAGTTGCTGTCTTATTTCCTCAATACTATAGTTGGCAGCAATTAACTCTTCCTTGGTTGCCATAGCTACTCCGTAGTAACATGGTGCTATAACTGGAGGGCATCCAACAAGGAAATGAATTTCAGCAGGTTCCGCTTCCTTTACAAGTTCTATTAATGATTTGGATGTGGTACCTCTAACAATACTATCATCGATTAAAATAATTTTCTTGCCTTTTATCGCTTCCTTAATCGGATTCAGTTTAAGCCTTACTGCAAGTTCCCTTTCTTCCTGTGTTGGCATAATGAAAGTTCTTCCCACATAACGGTTCTTGATTAATCCTTCAGCATATGGTATTCCTGATTCCCTTGAATATCCTATAGCTGCTGGAATTGAAGAATCAGGCACTGGAATAACATAATCCGCATCAATTGGGAACTGTTTGTAAAGTTGCTTGCCTATGTTTAGTCTAGATTCGTAAACGGTTACTCCGTCGATTGTACTATCTGGCCTTGCAAAGTAAACATATTCAAACATACAATGAGCTAGGCGAGTATCCTTGGTAATTTCCAAGATATGACTGTGGATTTCATCATTTTCAAATGACATGACCTCACCTGGCTTTAAATCGCGAATGAATTTTGCATTGATGACATCCAATGCTACGGTTTCTGAAGCTACAATAAATGATCCGTCCTTTTCACCTACACATATAGGTTTCATTCCTGCAGGATCACGTACTGCATAAAGTGAACCATTGATAAGAATAGTCAGGGCATAGGATCCAACAAGCTTTTTGGAAACGGCCTCGATTGAGTCTATAATATCCTTGCCGTTGTCATAATGTTCCTGTTTAAGCATATAACAGATAACTTCAGAATCTGTGTTTGATTTGAATTCATAACCTGCCTCTATTGATTCATCTCTTAAAATTTCAGAATTAACAATGTCTCCATTATGAGCCATTGCAATAAATCCATCATCAAAATCAGTTACAAAAGGTTGTGAGTTTTCAAGTTTTGATTGTCCTGTAGTAGAATATCTTACATGACCAATTCCCATGTTTCCAGGAAGATTATTGATTTCATAATCCTTGAAAACATCTGTAATCAGTCCCATTCCACAGTAATAGTTTAATCCCTTATCATGATTGTAAGTAGCTATTCCTGCAGATTCTTGTCCTCTATGCTGAAGTGCATATAAACAGAAATATACAAAATGAGAAACATCCTTGGAATCGTCACTACAATGTATTCCCACTACACCACATTTATCTTGCAATTCCCCGTGCATTTATAAACTTCCTTCAAATATTATATAATATTAATTATCGCATTTCTACTATAAATAATTATTAATCAAAAAAATTTCCTAATGAGTTAGAAACATTATAATCAGGAGTATCTTCTGAATCAATAGGTTTTTTATTATTAATAACATCTAATTCCAATTTTAAAGAGCCATCATCATTATCTAAAAGTATTAAACTAGTTTTAACAATTTTAAGCCATTCAATAGCTGATTGTTTATCACAAGCTCCAATATAACCTTGTCCAATTATAATCTCATCAGGCTTAAACTTATTTGTAGCCAAAACAATTTTGTCTTCATCAATTAATTCTTCCTTAAAAACATCTAACCAAAGTTTTTTCAAATCGAATATTTCTAGAATATCCTTTTTATGAATATCCTCAAAGCGTGCCTTGAAGGATGAAAAGTTGGATTTCAGATTGGAAACATTGTCTTCAAGATCAGATATTTCATCTTCCAAATCAATATTATTTTGAGTGATAACCTTATTTTCCTCAATCAATTGATTGTAATCGTCCAATAAATTATTATATTTTCTGGTTAAATTTAATAGCTTGTTTTCAAGATTGTGA
The DNA here is from genome assembly GCA_002496065.1 of Methanobrevibacter sp. UBA586. Classification (GTDB taxonomy): domain Archaea; phylum Methanobacteriota; class Methanobacteria; order Methanobacteriales; family Methanobacteriaceae; genus Methanocatella. Next base: position 3,210 of record DAII01000026.1, on the reverse strand, counting down.
ATATTAACTATATTTAAAGAATAAGTGAGTCCTGCCTTTATAATGGCATTTAAGATTTCATTTCTGGCAGCATCATAGTCAAAATTGTTGTTATCGTCAAAAATGTTATTGTAGTTGAACAGTCCCACATGCNNAATTCGTCCTTCAGTTCGCTGGAGAGAACATTGTAGATTTCATCATGCCCTGAGCCACCAATTAAAATAATGTCCGCACCTTCAGCCACCTTTCTTGTAATATCCAAATCGGTTGTTGGAATGATAGATGATACAATAATGTTATAGTCAGCTTCCAAGTTAATATTGTTAATTGATTTAGATACAAGTTCAGCCATTTCCGGACCTGAAACAATTAATCTAACATCTACCTTGCCTATAGATGAGTTATCCATGTTCATAATATCTAAATTCCATTAATCTTCTTATGCCAATTCCAAGCAGAATCAATAATAGTTTCTAAATCATGTTTAGGTTCCCATCCAAGTTTTTCACGTATCTTTGTAGAGTCCGCAACCAAAATATCAGGGTCGCCCTCTCTTCTTTCATCAATATTGACTGTGAAATCCTTACCTGTGACCTTTTTACAGTTTTCAATAATCTCTTTGACAGAGTATCCCTTACTATTTCCCAAATTAAATACGTCTGAAGAATTCCCATCTTTCAGATATTCATATGCTCTGATATGAGCATCTGCAATATCGTTTACATGAATGTAATCTCTAACACAGGTTCCATCAGGAGTATCGTAGTCTGTTCCGAAAATAGAAATGGAATCTCTTAATCCCATGGCCGCATCCAAGACCAATGGAATGAGATGAGTTTCGGGATAGTGAAGTTCACCAACCTCACAATCGAAATCACATCCTGCAGCGTTGAAATATCTTAATNNTTTTTCTGCCTCCCTTTCAAGAGCCTTTTCGGTGAGAAATTTAGAGTGTCCATAAGGATTGATTGGTTTTAAATTTTGTTCCTCAGTAATAGGAATCTTTTCAGGATTTCCATATACCGCTGCAGTTGATGAGAAAATAAATTTATCAACACCATATTCCCTCATTAACCTTAAGAGATTTAAAGTATTTTTATAGTTGTTTTTCAGGTATTTTTGAGGTTGCCTTACAGATTCCGCAACAGATGAAAAAGCAGCAAAGTGCATAACAGCATCAATATCATTGTCTTCAAATATTTCAGCTATTTGAGAACTTCCAATATTACCATTGACAAATTCTCCCCATTTAACAAATTCCTCATAGCCATTAGCTAGATTATCCAATACAATGGTATCGTAACCCACCTCATTCAGGGCTTTGTTTGTATGGGAGCCAATATATCCCGCTCCACCAGTCACTAAAATCATAAAACACACCTAGATTAATTTTCCTAATTTGAGTAAAGCTTTAGGTGATACTTTTACCAAACTTTTTACAAGTTCTGTAGTGGAGATTTTTTCAAAGTTTACATCTTGGAAAGCTTCAGCGATTTCATCAAGTTCCTTGTCGTTTAATGTTAACATGTACTCTTGAACTTTCTTGTATTTGTCAATTTCATGTTTTAAATCATCCCTAGCTCTGGAATCATATTCTTTGAGGAATTTTTTAGAACAGTCCCCAGCTTCAATAGCTTCAGCAGCCACCTGACCAGCATACATTCCACCAGTCATTCCACTGATAATTCCTCCACCAGTTAATGGGTTTACCTGACCTGCAGCGTCCCCACATATTAGAAGGTTGTCAGCATACATCTTTTTAGGCATTCCTCCAACAGGGTCTCCACCTACATTCAATTCCACAGGTTGAGCGTTTTGAGTGTATGGACAGTTTGCTATGAATTCATCCAAATATTCAATAGCGGTTTTTTCTGCCTTATGTGCAAGAACAGCCAAACCTACGTTAGCGATGTCATCACCTTTAGGGAAAATCCATACATATCCTCCAGGTGCACAGCTACCAAAGTAGAATTCGATTACTCCTTCTCTTTCAAAGTCAACCCCCACCATTTCATATTGAATACCTGATTCCATTTCTTTGGCCTTGGTGGTTGGTTTCATTCCTGCCCATCTTGCAACATGTCCTTCAGGACCGTCAGCCGCAATGACTATTTTAGCCTTGATGTCCTCCTTTTCACCCATGCATTCAGTATGAACAATGTAGCCATCATCAACCTTTTCAAGACCTGTAGCCAATGTTTTGATTTTGATTTTAGCTCCGGCACGAGCTGCATCCATAGCCATGTACTTGTCGAATACCTTTCTCTCAAGGATAAATCCTGCTTCAGGTAATTCAATTTCCTCTGAAGTTAACCATACGTTAGTACCATTTGGTGAAACCAGTCTTACACCGTCGATTTCTTTTGTAACCCAACGTGGGTTTAAATCCACACCAACTTTTGAAAGTCCTTTTTTGGATACTCCTTCAGCACATCTCTTAGGAGATCCTATTTCGGATTTCTTATCCATTAAAATAACATCTGCCCCACCGAGAGCAGCATATCTTGCTGCAGTAGAACCAGCAGGTCCTGGTCCGACTACTAATACATCAGTTTCAATCATAAAAAAACTCCTTTATTCCTCTTTTTGTAATGCGTCAATNNGGGCTACAATCTTCATCATTAAAGATTAAGCTATATTCTTTAACTACAATTAAATTTCTAGGGCAAACGCCCGCACATTCTCCACAGAATGAGCACCAATCTTTTACTATCATAGATATACTCCTTTTATAAATTAATAAAATATTTCTATTATGCTTAATTAGTTTAACATCATATTTAAACTATAATCATATAAATAAAAAAAAAAACGAAAGTTTAAAAAAAATTATTNNCTCACAACTCTTTCGGAAACACTGCCTATCTGATTTTCATTTAGCTCATCATCAAATGTGTCTGCACCAAAAGCATGCATTACATCAAGGTCCGCACCGCTTTTGCGAATAATTGTTTTCATATCCCTTAAAGAGTCACCTGTGAGGAGATGCTCAATTGAGCTGAGTCCTGCCTCATTTGCCTTTTCAGTGACTTTGCCTAAAAGAACATTACCTCTATCTTCTTCCTCATNNAATGCACTGCAATTATTCTTGAATCAAACTTCTCACCGATAGCTATTGCATAGTCAATGGCCTTTTCACTGTATTTAGAACCATCAACTGGAATCATGATATTTTTAAACATGCTAATCTCCCATAAGATAGCTGGCATCACAGAAACCAATGAAGTCATC
>DAII01000051.1:5806-12869 GCA_002496065.1 Methanobrevibacter sp. UBA586 | reverse complement strand
TTTTATTTTAAATTATATATATTTTCGTATGCTCATGGCCAAGTTAGTACTTTAGGCACTTTGACTTCCTTCAGGTTTTCTTTTATGAGGTCAGGCCAATTTTCCTTATCGAATCCTTTTTGTGATAGGAATCCGAATAACCATCTTGTAATTCCAAATCCTGTACATCCAGTCCAAATTCTGTGGTTGTGTGCTTCTTTAATTGAAAAACCTTCGATGAAGTGAGTTCCATGAACATTTGCAGATACAACAGCCACTCCTTTTTCCTGTCCTGGTACCTTCAATCTCATTTCATATTTTGGAACATCAGGGAATTCAATTCCTCTGTCATCATGTTTTCTTCCTTCAAGGTAAAATGGATCGTCTCCGATTTCGGTGTACCATTCAAGTTCAAGTTCGTTTGCAAGTTCATGTGACAAATCACGGGTTGCATCTCTAATTTTGGTTACCTCTTCAGGAGTACCCATCCACACACATTCGATCCTTTGGAATTCGTGTACACGGTCAAGGCCTTTTGCACCTCCACCTTCCCATCTGTAGGTCCATCCGCTTCTATCGTAGAATTTTATTGGCATTTCACTTTCGTCAATGACTTCGTGTGAAAAGAACTGGTAAAATGGTTCACATTGTGCTGCTGCGTTAACATATCCTGGGTCTTTAAGTCCTTCCNNGTTTACAATTAAATCGCTTTTGAATTTGGTAAATGTTTCAGGATCTCTTTTTGGAGCACTTACATAGTACATTCCTTCAGGAAGTCCTTCAAGATATTTCATTTTTTCCATAACATCAAGAGGTATGAGTTTTGGGAACAGACATTCTTGGAATCCTAATTTTTCAATTACCTTTTCAATAATTATTTTTTCTAAAACACGTTCAAGGGCTGTTATTTCAGGGCCGTAGAACCATTGACCTTTTCCAGGGAAAGGTTTTACCCATCCGAGTTCCATTGCAGTTTTTGTCATGTCTCCTTCAAAGAATGTTTCAAATTCTTCACTTCTAGCTATTATTTCTCCAGGGGTGGAATTCAATTGGAATGTAATGTCCAATTCCTCTCCGTTTTCATCGGTAACTACATTCTCTTCTTTTTTAGCCACTTGCTTGATGATTCTGTTAACGCTTTGTTTTTTAACGGTTGACTCATCAATGTCTTTAATCAAAAAGCTTACGTGATTGTCTTTAATTGTAATGTCTTCCAATTGAGGGTAATTTTCAGCAACACTTAAATCAAAGTTGTATTCTCCATCGCCGATAGGGATTGTTACCTCATATTCATCAACATGAAGTTTTCTTACTCCCAAATGGTATTTTTTACCTAATAACTGACTTAATGGATTTTTCAATCTGAGTAATGCGTCGTGAGCTCTGATTTTGTGTCCTGATTTGATTGTGAGATTCAATTTGTCTCCTTCAAGCTCCCAACTGGTTATTTTTGAAGCCTCAGATTCGTCTGAGTTTCCAAGTCCTTTTAAAAGTATATCTTGATTTGCCTCATCAATAAATCTGCTAATGTCTGATTCTGCTTCAGTTGCATCTTTACTAAATGTAATGCTTCCTTTTAGTTTAAATTTCATTTATTCAACTCCTTTTTTTTGTTTTTCCTTGTAAATTAGTCATCTTCAGTTGCAATAATTATTTTTTCAGCAACGATTTCCGATGAAATAAGATCATCGACAGTAGTTAGAAAACTACCAAGTGATTCGCTTGAAATGTTGTAGGTTATTTCATTGTCATTGTATGATGATTCAATGAAATTCTTGTTGTCAATTTCTAAGCTTTTAAATACTGTTTCGCAACTTCTCGAGTTGCTGTATTTTAATGTGAGTTCGCCATTAATTTTCATAATTCTCAACAATTTAAAAATATGTTTTTCAATATATATAATTTCAATGTATATAATTATTTAACNNGATAGGTTTCATTTAATTGTATTTTATTCAATTATTAGGGTAACATTTATTAATAACTAAAATTAAATAATTAAGTATTCTATATATTCGTAAATATATAATGTTTACATAGCTAATGAGGATACATTTAAATAGCTATTTTTTCAATCAAACAAGTGTTTGGTATTATTTATTGTGGAGGAATTGTAATGGTTCGTGCTTATACAAGAAGAGATTATATTAGAAAAACCCCAAATTCAAGAATTGTACAGTATGATATGGGTAATTTAAGAGAAGAGTTTCCGGTTGCAGTAAGTTTAGTTGTTAAAAAACCTACTCACCTTAGACACAATTCTTTAGAAGCTGCAAGGATTGCTTCTAACAGATTGATGCAAAGAAAAGCTGGTAGATTAGGTTACCACTTAAAATTAAGAACTTACCCTCACCACATTGTAAGGGAAAACCCAATGGCTACAGGTGCGGGAGCAGATAGGGTACAAAGTGGTATGAGAAACGCTTTCGGTAAACCTATTAGTGTAGAAGCTATCTTAAAAGCTGGTCAAAGAGTCATCACTATCGAAATTAATCCTAAAAACTTCGAAGATGCTAAATTAGCTTTAAAAAGAGCTTCAATGAAATTCCCAGTTCCTTGTAGAATTGTGGTTGACAGAGGTCAAGATTTAGTTAAATAAACCTTTTCTTTTTTTCTACTTTTTTTTAATTTTTAATGTTTGCCTGTGAGTATTAGGCATCCAATGGTGGTGATTTTATGCATTCAAATAAGGAAAAAACAGAAGGCGTAAAATTATTGGAGGGAGAACCTAAAAAGGCAATCAGGAAATTGGCATTGCCTTTAACATTGTCGATGCTGTTCACTTCCATTTATTCTATTGTGGATGCAACATGGGTTTCTGCATTGGGTGCGGAAGCGTTGATAGGTGTTAGCTTTGTCATACCATTGCAGCTACTTTTAATGGGTGTTGGTGTTGGATTGGGTTCTGGAGCGACTGCAACAATTTCCAAATACATTGGAGCTAAAAATGAGCTTCTTGCAGATAATGCAAGTGTTCATTCAATATTTCTGGATGTTCTGGTATCAGTTATTTTCACATTGGTTTTAATATTGACTTTAAAGCCTATTTTGATGATGATGGGTGCTTCTGGAGCTAATCTGGATTATGCCTATGAATATGGCCTTGTTTACTTTTTGGGATCTATTTTAATCATATTGCCAAATGCACTCTATGGAATTTTTAGAGCAGAAGGTGATGCAAACCGCATAATGTATGCAATGATGATTTGTGCAGTACTGAACATGGTTTTGGATCCTCTATTCATATTTTCATTAAACCTTGGTATTGTTGGAGCTAGCTATGCAACTCTTCTGTCCTTTTCTATTATTCTGATTCTAATTGTTTATTGGATGTATGTAAGAAATGATACCTATCTTAAACCCTCATTGAAATGTTTTAGGAAAGATTTGGCCATTGTTAAGGATATTTGTAATGTTGCAATTCCCGCAAGTCTCGAATACGCCCTGTTGGCACTGGTTGCGACATTTATGAACAATGTCATTTTGGTCATTGGAAATTATGATGCTGTTGCTGTTTATGAAATAGGTTTTAAAGTTATAAGTTTTGGATTTGAGCCCCTCATGGGATTGTGTTCGGCGTTGGTTGCTGTTGTAGGGGCGAATTTCGGTGCTAGAAAATACAATGAAATCAAAATCGCATTTGAATACGTTTCAAAATTGGGAACTATCTTTGGAATAATTGTGACCGTGGTGCTTCTCTTGTCTGCAAGCTACATTTCTTATTTGTTTACATATTCCTCAACTAGCGTAAGGCTCCATGAACCTCTAATTGTCTTTTTCCAGATTATAGGTCTTTCATTCATAATGATTCCCTTGGGATTCTCATCTGCATTTGTCTTTCAGGGACTTGGAAGGGGAACTGCTTCACTTGTTCTGACCCTGACACGTGAAATTATAGGATCCATGCTCATGCCAATCTTAATCGCTACAATCTTTGGATTTGGTGTTATCGGTATTTGGTTGGGCCATCCAATAGGATACGGAATATCTACAATCATCGCATATGTTTTTGCTAAAAGGACAATTGATGGACTGATAGATTCAAATGAAAAAGCTTAAAAAAATTGTTGATATTTATTTTCAATTAATTTTTACTTAAGATATATTAATTATAAAAAGCAAATATAAGATTATTATATTGACATTCCTTGTCGAAGATGTCAATTTTCAAAATAATTTTTTCAAACCAAGAGGTTATGGCATGTATGTTGTAAAATTTGAGGATTTAAATAAATCTGACATTGGAATCGCAGGTGGAAAGGGTGCAAATCTAGGAGAACTTACTCAAGCAGGTATTCCTGTTCCACCAGGTTTTGTAGTAACTGCTGAAACTTATCAAAAGTTCATGGAAGACGGCGGAATCAATGATAAAGTTATGGAAATTTTAGCTGGAATTGATATTAATGATACCAAAGAACTTCAGGCTGCTGCCGAAGAAATCAAAACTCTCATTATCAAAACTCCAATTTCTGATGAAATAACCACTTTCATCATTGAAGCTTACAATCAGCTCTGTCAAAGAGTAGGTGAAGAGGATACCGATGTGGCTATTCGTTCATCTGCAACAGCTGAAGATTTACCTGAAGCTTCATTTGCAGGTCAACAAGACACATTCTTACATGTTTCCGGTTATAAGGACGTAATAGAATATGTAAGAAAATGTTGGGCATCTTTATTTGAAGCAAGAGCTATTTTTTACAGAGAAGAAAATGACTTCGAACATTCAAAAGTATGTATTGCAGTAGTAGTTCAAAAGATGGCTAATGCTGATAAGGCTGGTGTAATGTTTACTGTAAACCCATCAACCGGTGAGGAAATAGCTTTGATTGAAGGATCATGGGGACTCGGTGAGGCTGTAGTGTCTGGTGATGTAACTCCTGATAATTATGCAGTTGACAAAAAGAATGATGAAATCGTTAATGTAACAGTTAGTGACAAGAAGGTAATGTACACTAACGATAAGGAAGGAACAAGTGTAAAAGTAGAAGTTCCAGAGGAATTAAGAAACGAAAGAGTTTTATCTGATGAAGAGCTAGTTGAATTAACTGAAATGGGTAAAAGAGTTCAAGCTCATTACGGTGAACCAATGGATACTGAATGGGCTTTTGAAAAAGGAATGTTATTCCTATTACAAGCAAGACCAATTACAACTCTTGATAAGGAAACCGATGTGGAAGAAGATTCCGATGCTGTAGTGGCTGGTGAAGTAATTGTAAAAGGTCTTGGTGCAAGTCCTGGTGTTGCTTCCGGTTTGGTAAAAATTATTAGGGATATTGATGAATTGGATAAGGTTAAGGATGGAGACATCATGGTTACCACAATGACTACTCCTGATATGGTTCCAGCTATGAGAAGAGCTGCTGGAATTATCACTGATGAAGGTGGTGTAACCTGTCACGCTTCAATTATTTCTCGTGAATTAGGAATTCCTTGTGTTGTAGGAACTGGTTCAGCTACTTCAACATTAACAGAAAATGATGGTGTAACCTTAGATGGTAAAAAAGGATTAGTATTCGAAGGTTTAACTGAAACCAAAGAAGAAGTTGCTGTTGAAACAGTTAATGTGGAAGCTGCTCCAATCATTACTGTAACTGAAGTTAAAGCTAATGTAAGTATGCCTGAAGCTGCTGAAAGAGCTGCAGCTACCGGTGCAGATGGTGTTGGACTTCTCAGAACAGAACACATGATGTTGACCAGCGGTATTCACCCANNCAGGTAAATTCATTGCTGACGGTAGGGAAGATGAATTAATCAATACTATTGCTGAAAACGTTAAAATCGTAGCTGACGCATTTTATCCTAAACCTGTTTGGTACAGAACCCTTGACGCTCCAACAGATGAGTTCATAACTCTTGAAGGTGGAGAAAACGAACCTGAAGAACACAACCCAATGTTAGGTTGGAGAGGTATCAGAAGGGAATTGGATCAACCTGAAATTCTCAAATGTGAATTTAAAGCTATTAAAAAGTTATACGATCAAGGATACACAAATCTCGGTATCATGATTCCATTGTCACAAAGTCCTGAAGAACTCAAAAAGGCAAAAGAACTTTGTGCATCAATAGGTCTTATCCCACACAAGGACATTGACTTTGGTATGATGGTAGAAATACCTGCAGCTGCATTGACCATTGAGGATTACATTGCAGTTGGTATTGACTTCGTAAGTTTAGGAACAAACGATTTAACCCAATACACATTAGCTGTAGACAGAAACAATGAATTTGTAGCTAAACATTACACTGAAGAACACCCTGCAGTAATGATGTTAATCGAAAGAACAATTAAAAAATGTGTAGAAGCAGGCGTAAAATGCAGTATCTGTGGTCAAGCAGGTAGTGTACCTCGTATAGTCGAAAAACTTGTAGGATATGGAATTACAAGTGTTTCATCTAATACTGATGCTGTAGCTGAAGTTAGAAAGACTGTAGCTAGAGCAGAGAAAAAATTAATACTCGATGCGGCTCGTAAAAACCTCAATTNNGTTTTCATTTCTTTTTTTTTATTTTTTTAAAACTTAAATAGGTTATTTTATGGAAGAAAAACCAGTCCCAGAAGATATAATTTTAAAGGAATTAGAAGACTTTCAGTCAAAAGACTTAAAATATTGTGACGGTAGGATATTAGGATCAATGTGTACCGAAGCACACCCGTTTGCTAAAGAGATTTATTATAAATTTCTGGATTCGAATTTGGGTGATCCTGGCCTTTTTAAAGGGACCAAGCAAATTNNAGTGTAATAAATTCTCTTGGTAAATTATTATCTGCAGATAAAGTATATGGGCATATTGTAACTGGTGGAACCGAAGCGAACATAATGGCTATAAGAGCAGCCCGTAATCATGCGAGAAAATATAAGGGAATCACGGAAGGGGAAATTATAATTCCGGAATCAGCTCATTTCTCATTTAAAAAGGCTGCAGATTTAATGAATCTCAAGATAGTTGAAGCAAAACTTGATGACAATTACAAAATTGATATAGAATCCATCAAGGAAAACATTTCAGATAGAACAATAGCTATTGTAGCTATTGCAGGAACTACTGAACTGGGTCTTGTTGATCCTATTGATGAAATAGCGGA
>DAII01000051.1:0-5785 GCA_002496065.1 Methanobrevibacter sp. UBA586 | reverse complement strand
TTTTTCAATCCCATTTTTAAGAGAATTAGGTTATGAATTTCCTACTTTTGATTTTTCACTTCCTGGTGTGTGTTCAATCACTGTTGATCCACATAAAATGGGTTTAGCACCAATTCCTGCAGGTGGAATTTTATTTAGGGAAAAGGAATATCTTGACGTTATGGCAATTAATTCTCCCTATTTGACTGTAAAGACCCAATCAACAATTGTCGGAACCAGATTAGGGGCGGCTTCTGCAGCCACTTATGGGATTATGAAATATTTTGGAAAAGAAGGATACGCAAAATTGGCTAAAAATTTGATGGACAATACAATTTTCTTTAAGGAAGAAGTTAAAAAATTAGGTTATAATCTTGTTGTTGAACCAGAATTAAACATTGTTTCATTTAACCATCCTACAATTGAGGCCAATGAATTTTCTAAATTGCTTGATGAAAAGGGATGGAAAGTTTCTGTTTCATCCTGTCCTGTAGCTATTAGAATAGTTCTAATGCAACACATCAATAAAGATCATTTAAAAGAATTGTTAGAAGATTTAAAAGATTTATATTAATCTTCTATATCTTCAACGTACATGAGAGGATAGTTTAATTCCTCTATAAATTCCATTCGAATAACTGCTTTTACATCATCCACCTTTGTATGGATTTTAACGTCCAGCATATCTCCATTGAGGGAGGTATAGTCAAATTCAGACAATGCCTCTTCAAGTCTTTCGAAGTTTATTTCCACTTCTACATCTTCAATGGCTGGCTGTAGTTTCAATGAGTTTTTTATTGCAGTTTCNNGCAGCGTTATTTATAGGAGTTCCTATAAACTGGTGGAACAGTGCACCCATGCTTATGGCTCCTTCAAATATTGCTCTTTCTCTTGAAGTTATATTTGAGAAATATTCTTTATCAACATCCATTTTACTTACCTCCTTATAAGAAGTCTCCATTTAGGAATCCTATTTTTGAGAATATAATGTCAGGTTCTATTGGGAAGAAGTAGAAATAGAATATTATGGCTGATATAATCAGAACTGTTGCAATAAGATAAATTCTATTTTCCTTATTGTAGAACCAGCTTACTATTAATCCTATAATCAAAAATCCCAATGCTATTATAAGTCCATAGGATTGTTGCGGATTATCTAACAATACTTGCTCTTGAATAGGGCCTATGGAAGCTTGTTCACCTTCTATGATGAGTCTATTTGCAGTTGAACCAATCGGGTCACAGGTAATTAAATATATTTTATTTCCGTTTTCATGAGTTTTTAATTGGTAATTGGCAGGAACTACGGTTTTATTTGTAACTTTGTAGTCGACCTCTCCAATTCCAGGCCATTGAAGTTCTAATGTATCTCCAACATTAACCTGATCCAGCCTTAAAAACGGTGATCCCTGAAGTGTTCTATGTCCATAGACAATCACATCTCCTGTATTTGGTTTAAATGAATCTAAAGGACTGTAAACTCCTTGTGAAAGTGATACGTTATTTATTTTTTCACTTAAGCCAATTTCAGGTATTGTCAAGACAGGAGATTCAACATTGTTTTCATGAACTAATTTCATTGAATAGTAGTCAACTTCTCCCAAGGCATATAATCCTATTATTGCTATTATAATTATTAGGATAATTGTTGAAATTGTTGGTTTTTTCATACTATCATATATTACTTTAATATGTTAATAATTTTTTATTTGTTGTAGGTATTCATCAACTCATTAACCATCCAATTTGGAGCATCTGTTGTTGGCAGTGTTAAGATGATATTTTCCATATTGTTTATAACATAGTTGACCTTATCATGGGGAACCTCTATGAGAAGCAGATATTGAGTATCAAGTTCCGCTAGATTTATTTCCCTTTCACAGTTAGCTAGCTTTATTCCGTAATCCTGAAGTTTTTTTAGAGTTTCCTCTTCATTGTATCCTCCTGCAAGAGATCCCTTTATCATTTCAATTACATTTGCAGTAAATGTCTTTGTATTTTCATTTGGACTGGTATTGTTTCCATTTACAAGGGTTTGTGAATATCCGTATTCTGATTCTATCTGTCCACTTTCTTCACATCTCATTATGGAAACCACTGTACAGCCACTTATGGCAGGTGTTGATGTATTTTCCAAATCATAGCTTTTGTTTAGATTATTTTGAGTATATATGTCAATTACACTACCAACAGAGACAAGTCCTGCTCCGGCCTGTAGTCGAGACAACAATACAGGTACTGATATTGTATCGGGTTTTTTAAATTCGATGTTGGATAATACTGACGCTCCCTGATTGTTTACGATTTTCAGTGCTTCACCTACAGGCATCACAACGCTTTTGTTGTCTTCAGTTTCATAAACTCCCATTGTCCTGTTGAACTTGTCTTGATTTACATTTATGGATTCCTTCTGGAAGTTTCGCCAGTCCTTTGTTGCAGGTCCTACAATATTGATTGCATCTACTTCTGAAGAGGTTTTAGCTTTTTCAATCTTCTTTTCCAATGTAAAGGCATTTGAAGATGATGCCAAGGGTCCTTTATATAATGAGTGGAGTTCATTTAATTTTGCTGTTTTTGCTTCGTCTAAACTCTTTTGTGAAGGTTCATATATTAAAAAATAGTAGGAGGAAATTATTAGAACCACCACAATTAATGTTGTGAGGGCTATTCCAATCTTTTTCTTTTTTTCATCTTCAGTTACTTCTGCTGATTTTGGCTTTAAATATTTTGATATTCTGTTGTTTATTTTTTCAAATATCTTCAGGTCTTCATCAATTTCCTCTTTTTCAATGTTTTTTAATGTTGGTTTGTACAATTCATTCTGTTCATGCGTTTTCATTTTTATTTTGTCTGTGTTTTCATTGTAGTCATAAGGGTAACGAGGATCCTTAGGTTTTTTATTGTTCATTAAACGACCTCTACTTATATTAAATAAGTAGATGATTAGAGTTTATTTAAAAAACAACTTACTAAGCAGTATAGGCATATAATTAATAAAAATAGTGCTGGAATATTTATGCTAAATAATGTAATTGGAAGCTGAAGCATTAAAATAATGATTAAGATTGCTCCTACTCCAATAAGTGCAATATTATTTACCTTTTCATATTTGAAGTTGCTTATCANNTGTTATTGTCATTAGAATTAATGCAACGTAAATATTGAATATTCCTGTTAAGTAATAGCTCGCAAGGATTACGCTAATTCCTGGAATTGGAAATCCAATAAATCCTTTAAAGTCAATATAATCATTGATTGCATTGTATCTTGTTAATCTAAGAATTCCACACACTGCCATTAACATACATACTGCAATTACAAGGACTTCTGGGGAATTTGGAATTGTTTTTGAAACTGAGTAAAGAAATACTGCAGGNNTCCAAATGATATTGCGTCGGATAGGGAATCTATGTTTTTTCCAAATCCATATTGATCATTTCTATTAATTTTTCTTGCCACCCAACCATCTACAGAGTCAAATAATAGTGAAAAGAACATTAAAATTGTTGCGTATATGAAATATCCGTTGATTGCTAAAATCATGGATATAAATCCGCTTAACATATTTAAAAGGGATACAACATCAGATAATGCTATAAAACTTGTTATTTTGGTAGTTTCGATTTTCATGTTTTGACTCAGNNTGACTCATAGTAATACTTTTTCAGTTATTTTTTATTAATTTTCTCTTGTGAATAAACTTACTTTTTTTAATGCCCATTCTTACTGTTCACTTCACATTTATTTCTAAAAAATTAGACAATTGATTTAACACAGTTAAGTTATATTCATAGCTATTTTTGTATGTGATTATTATTAAAGTTATTTTATGATTTGGTGNNGTCCATTAGTATTGGTTGATAGAGATAGGATATATCCTAAAGATAAAATATATATAATAATAATTGGTAATTATTAATTATTAGAACTTTAATAATGTTTTATATAATTTTCTTTAATAATTGGTAATTATGCTATAAATTAGGGTATTTTAAGATTGGAACAACATTATTTGAGTATGACATTATCCATTAATAAATTGTGAGTAGTTAAATGATAGAAGATAATATACAGGCTCTTAGACGTATTGCAAGAATAACGTCCGGTAAAGACACTGCAGAAGATAAAGTGTGGTGTGTAATTGCAGGTAATGTTGAGCTTATTGACGATATTGTCTATAAAGCAATTGCATCTAACCGTTCTGTAAAAATCTTGTTTAGAGAACATGTAATAATAGATGAAGATAAACTATCTAAAAAATTTGACTTCATCATGTTATATGGAACATCATTTAAAATCGATGAGCTTAAGAAGTTCTGTGAGGAACATGGTGGAGCTTTTATTAGAATTACTCATTCATATTTAAGCAATGAACCAAACCTGATGGTATTCATTGCTCCGGACAACGTCATTAAGAATACTGTTGCATCAATGGAAAAATCCAAAATATCATTGGATATTCTGGTCGAATCACAAACCACAGCATTTATTGATGTGGATTTCAGTTCCAAGGTTAAACTGCCTAAATTTATTAAAAAAGCATTAAGGCCAATTTATGTAGCTGGAGATGTTGTTTTATCAGCAGTTCTGGTGTCACTTGAAAATAATGAGGATATTTTTAAAGTTCAAAGTATAGCTACATCAAATAAAATTTTCGTTATAGATTTTAAAGATTATGATATGGAGGCCACCAAATGAATATTTTCGGACGTGAGGAAGAAACAGAAGTAACTAAAAATTCTGAAAACAACAGCAGAATTATTAGAAATAGTTTAGGAATAGACTTAGGTACTTTAAACACTGTAATTGCAAAACCTGCAGGTGACAAATTTGAATTATATCAAATTCCATCTNNGTCTGTTGTTGCAGTAAAAAAAGATGATCCATCAGAAGTATTGGCTGTTGGAGAAGAAGCTAAAAAAATGCTTGGAAGAACACCTGAAGATATTATTGCTGTTAGACCTTTGAAAAAAGGAGTAATTGAAAACGTTATGCAAGCACAGGCTTTACTTATTAAAGCAATGCAAATTGGTATTAACGAAGGAGAGACAGTAGGTAGAATTGTTATAGGTATTCCGGGAGATGCTTCTGAAGTAGAGAAAAACGCTGCTGAAGAAATAGGTAGAAAAGCAGGTGCAGAATACGTTCGTGTAATTAGTGAAGGACTTGCTGCAGCTATTGGTGGAGGATTGCCAATTGCAGAAGCTCACGGTACTATGGTTGTAGATATTGGTGCTGGTTCCACTGATATTGTAATCATATCTCTTGGTGGTATTAATGATATCGAAACTGTTAGATGTGGTGGAGACGACGTTGACAATAGAGTTGTTGAGTTGGTTGCTGAGAAATACGATGTAGCTATTGGTATTCACGATGCAGAAGCAGCAAAAATGGAAGTAGGAATGGTCCATTGTGGCGAACAATTCGAAAATTTAAGTGTTGAAGTCATCGGTAAATCTCTTGAAACAAATAGGCCTAAAAAAGTTGTCATTGACTCTAATTTAATTGCTGATGCAGCTGAACCATACATTGAACAGATTATTGATGGTTTAAACATCATTCTTGAAAGATTATCTCCTGAGTTAATGGCAGGTGTTTATCATAATGCTATTGCTGTTGGTGGAAGTTCAGGTTTCCGTGGATTAAAAGAAAGAATTTTTGAAGAGATTGGAATCCCTATTGAAATTTCTGATGATCCTATGACTGTTGTTGCAAAAGGAACTGCAATTGTTGCTGCAGAGCCTTTGGCATTAGAACCTGATGTACGTATAAGAGCAATGAAATAATTATTTTATTTTATTTTTTT
>DAII01000095.1 GCA_002496065.1 Methanobrevibacter sp. UBA586 | reverse complement strand
AGTAATAAAAATATATATAATTTATATAATTAATAAAGTTTTCTATTAATTAATAAAAAATAAAAATTAGAAGACTCCATCAATGAAGTCATCTAGGTCATCGTCATCATCATCCCTGATGATTGAAGATTCGTTAACTTTGACACCCTCAGAATATGGTGCATTTTCAGACTTGATTCCAGAAACCACAATAGTAGTTCTAATAGTATTTTGCAAGGATTCGTCGATTTGTGCTCCCCAAATGATGTTTGCTTCCGGATCGAGTTTGTCAGCAACAACTTGTACGATTTTTTCTGATTCGTGTAATGTCAAGTCAGAGTTACTTGAAATGTTAATTAAAGCTCCAGTAGCATTGGAAACATCGATGTCTAATAATGGGCTGCTTAATGCTTCGTGTACAGATTCTAATGCTCTATCGCCAGTATTGGATTCACCCATACCAATCATAGCCATTCCGGAACCTTCCATAATGCTTCTGATATCAGCAAAATCAAGACTTACCAGACCTTGTTTTGTAATTAATTCAGTAATTCCCTTAACAGCTCTTCCTAAAATTTCATCGGAAACCATGAAAGCCTTGTTTAAAGGTAAGTTAGGTGCAACTTCCAATAGCTTGTCATTTGGAATAACGATTACAGTATCAGCAGCTTCCTTAAGTTTTGCCAAACCTTCTTCAGCATTTTCTCTTCTTCTGATTCCTTCTGCTGAAAATGGCATTGTAGCTACTGCAACAGTTAATGCACCGGTTTTTTTAGCCAGTTTGGAAATGATAGGAGCTGAACCAGTACCAGTTCCTCCACCAAGACCGCAGGTAACGAATACCATATCTGCGCCTTCCAATTCATCTCTGATTTCATCTTCACTTTCCTCAGCACATTCTTCACCGATAAGTGGTTGACCACCTGCACCAAGACCACCACAGGTTTGCTTACCTAAGAGAATTTTTTTACTAGCTTGACTGTAGTATAAATCTTGTGCATCTGTGTTGACGGTTATTGTTGTAGCACCTTCAATACCCATTTCGTTTAATCTGGAAACGGTATTGTTTCCTGCTCCACCTGCTCCTATAACATAGATGTTTGCCTCATTTCTGTTCATGATGTCGATAAGCTCATCATCTATATCAGCTGATATTTTCTCAGGTGGTTTCCTTTCCATTCTTTTTTCGGATTCTTTAATTGCATCATCAATAAATTTCACAAAACTAACCCCAGNNAATATACCCTTTTGGGTACAAATTTAATAAAAATAATTGAAAAATAATATAAGCCCCTCATAAGACTTATAATCCTCAATAAAGTATGAATAATTGTTTGATAATTGAAATAATCGTTAAATATCAATAGTTAAATAAATAAAATATAAGTTAACTAACTATTCTAATATTTAATACTTTAAGTAATTTAAAGATTACTATTTTTAAAAAAATAAAAATAAAAGGCTATGGCCTAGGCATAGCAATAATTTCATGGAATCTTAAATCAAAGACATGAGTCATGTTCGCTGGAGTTAAAACCGCAGCTGAGTCCAATCCCTGACCTCTTCCACCGATAGCTATTATTTCCTCATCAACCGGAATGAGACCTGCATCTGCAGTCATGATTGATATTTCAGCAGCAACCTTAATTCCATGAGAGAACATCCTAAGGGTTTCTGCAATGATGTCTGAAGGATTGATACCTCCAAACCTGTTGGTAATTCCACGTCCAACCCCACTTAATGCATGGGATCCTATGAATGTGTAGATTCCCCTTTCATTTAGCTTTTCAATCATTTCCTCTGACATGTCAAGCTCGTTTGGATTCTTGAATCCTGCATGGTGAGTTACATTGATTATTTTAACATCAACCCCTTCAAGAGCGTCTGCAAGTTCCAATGCTGACTGACCTGTTGCAGAGGCCACAACAACATAGTTGATATCATCTAACTTTTCCAGTCTTTGCCTAACAAGTTCTATTACTTTACCAGTATTCTGTTTACCTTCCTGATCAAAATAGTCTACCTTTTCTTCCATAAAAACACCTGTTTTCAATTATAATTATATAATCCGATATCTTATATATTATTTAAGATTTACATGAATTCATTAGAAAATATCAAACATACTGAAATTGACGATTATTATATTATTCCAATTGAAACAGGTTACATAAAGCCAAATGAGAATCTTGACTCCATTATTGAACCTGCAAAAGAGTTGATGGAAGATGGAGATTATCTAGTAATAGCTGAGACTCCGATTTCAGTCTCTCAGGGAAGACTTGTTGACGAGGCAAATTACAGGCCCGGCCTTACCGCAAAGTTTCTTGCAGGATTCTGGAGCAAATATCTCTGGGGATATGTATTGGGACCTCTTTTAGGAATTAAAAAAAGAACAATAAAAAACCTTAGAAGATTGCCTCCTGAAACCCAAGCACATAAGGAAGTGGTGCTACAGCTTTACGGNNCCTTAAACCTGCATCTGAAGCAGGAATTGATTTAAGTAACGCTCCAGGAACCAGCGTTTCACTTCTGCCTGAAAATCCTGAAAAGGTCGCCTGTGAAATAAGGGATGAAATCAATAAGGATGTTACTGTAATGATTATTGATACCGATGCGACTTATATGAAAAATGGGAAATATTTTACAGGACTTCCAATAGCCATTGATGGGATTGAAGCCAATAAGGGTGTCTTCGNNAAATATGGGATCAACACCATTGGGATGTTCAAGAGACATAAGCGTTGAGGAAGGATTGAAAATAGCAAACATAGCCGAGGATTATCAGAGGTCATTGGAAACAGCAATGGCCACAATACACAGCGTAAAATCCGTTCTTGGAACTGATGAGGGAGAAGTGACCGTTGAAGCCTTGGATTCAATAACACACACCCCTGCAGTAATCATTAGAGAGAAAAAATAAAACAGAA
>DAII01000040.1:2392-2553 GCA_002496065.1 Methanobrevibacter sp. UBA586 | reverse complement strand
GCTTTAAATATGATGATTAAAAGAAAATTTTATAACAAAAGAAATTTTGGTGTATTAAATGGTTAAATGTCCTCGATGTGGTTATGAGAATGACACAACTGATATTTATTGTAGGAATTGTACTTACCCACTACAAGATCCTAATACCAACTATAGGGGAT
>DAII01000040.1:177-2351 GCA_002496065.1 Methanobrevibacter sp. UBA586 | reverse complement strand
CATTTTTATTGTTTTCAATGATTTACAACATGTCACAACCTTCCCCACAGAATTCATTGAATGTAGTGACAGATAACGATACTACACTTGATTCAGAAAGTTATCCTTATCAGGTAAATATCTCAACCAACGGAAGTTGGGCTGGAAATGCAGGTCTCGCAAACCACACTCGTGATATATCCGGATCTGGAAGTAAACTCATCAGGTTAAATTGTCCTGCATGGGAAANNTCCTCTAACAGTTCAATTACTTAAAAACGGAAGGGTAATAGCAGAAAATACAACTTCAACTCCAAGCGGATCTATTGTATTGAATAATTAAAAAAATAAATTAATAGCTTATAGCTATTGGTTAATCTTGGCGATTTCCTTCTCAAGTAGGTCAATTAGTTCTTCAGTTTTGTAGATTCTAATTTCCTGTTCTTCTTTAGGCTTAAAAAGGCTTATGAATAAGGTCAAATCGTTGCATAATTGTTCGTATTTGATATTGGTAGTGTTGAACATAGACAGTAAATTAACCAAAGTTTCGTAATCCATGTCTTCATCTTCTTTTATTAGAGTTTCAATATTTGCAGGCTGGGTTTCCATGAGGAGTTTATCGTTTTCAATCTTATCTAAAAATTCATCTATTTTTGTCTGACAGTTCATTTTAATCACTAATTTATTATTTAACATGCAAATAAATATATATTCTTATTTATAGATTATTACTATTTAAGGAGAGGCATTATTATGATAAAAGTTGATAATGTTAGTAAAATTTATGAATTGGATGACGGCAATGAAATCGTTGCCTTGGATGACATTAGCTTCGAGGTAAAGGAAGGAGAAATTCTAGGTATCATTGGTAAAAGTGGATCTGGAAAAACCACCCTTTTGAGAGCATTGCGTGGTGTGGAACGCATTAGTGACGGTTCCATTACTGTAGGTGATGTTACTGTAGATGCTGATTCT
This sequence comes from Methanobrevibacter sp. UBA586, assembly GCA_002496065.1. GTDB lineage: Archaea > Methanobacteriota > Methanobacteria > Methanobacteriales > Methanobacteriaceae > Methanocatella. The sequence goes on along the minus strand of DAII01000040.1, from coordinate 1,398 downwards.
TCCCAATATTATTTTAACATGCTTAAAAAGGAAACAGCTATTCATCTCCAAAAATCCTTTGGACTATGGCCTGAAACAGTCCGTGAAAATATCTTGAGAAAACTGTATGCTCGTGAATATGAGGACGAGGCAGGTACTGATTTTGATTTGGCCGAAAGCGAATTCGGTGAAGAGGCTGATAAAATAATTGATTTGGTTTCACTAACTCATAAGGCAGGACATTATGCATCTGTTTTAAGTGGTGGGGAAAAACAAAGACTTATTATTGCTCGTCAATTGGCAAAACAACCTAAGGTTTTACTTTTGGATGAACCGGCTACAATGGCATGTCCTAAAACAAAACAAGAAATTTTAACAGCTATTAAAAGAATCAACGAAGAATTAAACATTACTGTTGTGGTCGTATCTCACCTTCCTGACATTCAAAAGTATCTTGCAGACAGAGTTATCCTATTGGAAGATGGTAAAATCAAGGATGAGGGAGACCCAATTAAGATAACTGATGATTTCATGTCTGAAATGCCTCCGATAGTTGACATTGAAAACATAGCCACTACTGAAGATGTCATTGATGTTAAAGATGTCTTCAAAAGATTCTACCTTTTGACAGGTGGAGAGGTTTTAAATGTTGATGACGTTAATTTCAAGGTTAAAAAAGAGAACATCTTAAGTTTGATAGGTCCTAGTGGAGCGGGAAAAACAGTTCTTTTAAGATTGCTTGGAGGACTTGACTATCCGGATGAGGGTAACATCTACTATAAGGTAAATGATGAATGGCATGACATAGATGTTCCAGGTATGGGAAGAATGACTATCAGAAGTAAATTGGGTTTCATGCATCAGGAATTTGCCCTTAGCCATTATGCAACTGTATTGAACCAATTGGCCGTAAGATTAGGATATAAAAATCATGATGTTGTAAAAGAGGCAAAGGCAAGAGCCAAAAGACTGGGATTAGGTGAAGAGCTATTGGATTCACTTTACCTGTTGACTGATTTGCCTGAAACTGAAGCGAAGGCACGTCTGCAACAAGTGGGTTTGATGCCTGATATTTTAAATGATCTTTTCCCTAAATTCCCTGAAACAGCAACCCGTGAAGCCGTTGAGGATATTTTTAACGCATTAGATTTGCCGTTGGACATTCTTTATAGAAAATCATATGAACTTTCAGGTGGTCAAAAGGTAAGGGTAATGCTTGCACTGATTCTGATTTCAAAACCT
>DAII01000040.1:0-136 GCA_002496065.1 Methanobrevibacter sp. UBA586 | reverse complement strand
ACAATTTCCAAAAAATACGAAATTACCATTGTGATGATTTCACACAATACTGATTTTATCAAGGAATTAAGTAACAGGGCAATATTCATGGATGATGGCAGGATTGTGGATGACAGTACTGATATCAACAAAATTG
>DAII01000086.1 GCA_002496065.1 Methanobrevibacter sp. UBA586 | reverse complement strand
TTACCATAAAAATATCAATACTAATATTGTTCTAGTAATATTATAGTTATATTACTTTGAATACTCAAATATTATATTTTATTACTTTTAATTTAAAAAGTATTATAGTACCGTTTCAAGTGTAAAATGTGAAATAAAATGTTCAATTTTCAAAAATTGGTAAAAATATAAAAATGAGTTGTTGTAATATATATGTATTAAGTAAAATAGCTATGTTTTGACATTGTTATTTTGGCCATTTTTTGATGGTTTCAGTTTACTTCGTAATAGTACAGTTTAACGAAGTAAAAAAATCATCAATTTTTCAAAAACATAAATTAGAATTTTATAGATTTGGATAAATTGTTAATACTACGTATCTTTGAAATACTTATTATATGTGTAATATGGCCCTTGCAGTTTCATGTGCAAAAAGCAGACACTTCTATATTGAAGACAATCTAACAATCAAACATTCAGGGCATAGCTATCCTAGAGAATGGTATGAAAGTTATCACTAGAGTGATTATGGAATAAATTATATGACAGTGATTAAAATGATTAAATGTCCAAAATGCGGTAAGGAGAATCTAGACAGTGCGGATTTCTGTAAATACTGCAGACACAATATAAAAGATGTGAAAATTACAGAAGAGAATCCTTCAACAAAAAAGATGCTTATAGTAGGTATAATTATTGCAATCATACTTGCATCAGGTGTTGTTGCGATTGCACTTTCAAACCAGTCACAAAACAATCAGGTAATTGCAAATAACAGCACCCCAATTCAAAATGATGTGAAAACAGTGAAAAACACACAGGATGATATAGATGGAGCTGTTGAAATTCCTAAAGAAAACACAACAAACAATAAGGACAACATAAGCAAGAAAAATACGACATCAAATATTAAGGCCAACCAGTCAATCTCCAATAATTATGATGATGTTGGAGGTCTGAAGTTTACAATTCCTGAAGGGTTCAAGGAAATCTATTCTAATGCCACTACTGTAGAAGATGAATATGAAAATATGACAGTTCATGGAAATTCAAAAGTATACAGTGACGGTTCTAGAAGATCCATTGGAATTTCTGTAATCTCACTAGAGGGTGACATTATCTTAAATGATGAGGTTGTCAACAAATATCTCGCAGAGTCAGGTTATACAATAAAAAAGGCCACAATTAATGGAATATCAGGTTACTCATATACATGTAACGGTGATGAAACAGGACTTTCTTATGGTTTTAGCTATATCAAAGGTGGAAAGATTGTAGATGTCTCTGCAACCAGTAACAGTCTGGTGAAGGAATTGGTGAGCTGAAGATATGAATTAACATATTACTAACAGTCTTAGAGAAAAATTCTACAGAAATTCACTAATTCAAAACTGAACATAATTAAAAGAAATCTCGATATTAATATTTAAAATAAGACTTGCAAAAAACAACGATGACAAATTATATATGTTAGAGGATGTATTGAAATGAGTAAAAAAAATATTATTTACTCATTTAAGCCCATTTTATGTTTGGATCATTGAAATACTCCTCTTTTGATACTTCATGACCATAGCTATTGTAGTACTTGTCATTAGGACCAGCATTGTTGTATGCAAACTCCTTGGTTATGTCAGGTTCCATTTTTTGCCATTCGCCATTTGAATCGTACCATGTTGAAGGATCATTTGGGTCATACCAGACGCCATCTTTGTATTTAAGGCCGTTATGGGAGTTGTCTTTATTTGATGTGGAACTGGAACTTTTTGTACTTTCTTCAATATCAGTTATGTTTTTAGTTACGTTTGTGGTGTTATTAACAATTGTCGTATTGTTTTCATTAGATTTGCTTTCCAAATCATGGAAGTACAATCCTATTACTGCAGCAACAACCACAATAACAATAATTATTATAATACTTTTTATCTTTTTATCCATAATTTAAATATGATTTTCAAACCATTTAAATAAAACTATATAATTTGATGAAATCAGCATAAGACATTATACAAATCAGGAAATTTACAACTCAAAAGCTCTGTCTATAAATATGGTAGATGAGAAGATGCTTAAAAAGTTAAAATATTCAAATATTCAATAGACAACACAGGAGTCACCAGTCACAATGAACTGTAACTTTGAGAAGTATGAAAACTACATCTGCACCCTATAGGACACATATGTTGATGATTCAATACTGAACGAACATAACCATATAAATTACAGCATGTTTAAGCCAATGTATTTGAAAGTTCAACATAAAAATATATGATAGTCAATAAGGTCATGAAAGTGTAAAAGAATCCATGACCTTTAATAACTATTTTTTTCTTACTAGCACTCTAGTAAGATTCAATCTATTTTTTTTACCTTATCAAAATCTAAATCCTCAATTGTTTTTCCTTTTCTTTTGATAGCTGGAACTCCTAAGGCCATTATTCCAACTATGCGGTAATTTTCATCAAGATTCAGTATTTCACGAACGTTTTTCTCAGCGTCATTTCCCTCACTATCTCTACGCAGGTGCATCTGTACCCAGCAGCTTCCAATGTTCTCTGCAGTCGCCATCAGGTTAAGGTATGTCAGTGCAATTGATGAATCCTCAATCCATGTGTCTGCCTTTTCACTGTCTGCCACCACACAGATTCCAACGTTAGCATTTTTCAAAAACTGTGATCCTACTTCCTTTGCATCTGAAAGTCTTTCCAATATTTCCCTGTTTTTTATCACAAAGAACTNNCAACTCGCATGGATTTCTGTTCATGCTTGTAGGAGCCAGCAATGCTGACTGAATAATCCTGTCAAGCTTTTCATCATCTATGTCTTCATCCTCATATTTCCTTATGCTTCTTCTTTCATACATTACATCAAGTAAACTCATTTTTTCACCTTAATCCAATTCATCTGAAGGTACCCTATAATATGGGTCCTTAAGTATGTCCACTTCCACAAACTCACTTACATCCTTGAGCAGTTCCTTGCAGTCCTCACTCAAATGGCTCAGAAGCACCTGAACACCATTCTCGTGAAACCTTTTTGTCACGTCATTTACCGCAGCCAGTGCAGACTGATCCACAAGTCTTGATCCTCNNCGATCCACAAGTCTTGATTCAAGGAAGTTGATGACGACAGTGTCTGCTGTAGTGTTATAGTTGAAGGAGTCCTTGAAGTTTGTTGTTCCTGCAAAGAACAGCGGACCTCTTATCTCATAATATTCGGTATTGTTTTTTATGTCAAAGGAGTATATTATCTGTACTCTCTTTGCAGCTTCCCATGCAAATGCCATTGCACTTATTGCAACACCGATTATTACCGCAATGGCCAGATTGTTTAGCACAACGGTTATTATGGTCACTATTATCATTACGGCCTGATCCACTCTTGGCACGTTCTTCAAGAGATGGAGACTTGCCCATTCAAATGTTGTGATTGCCACCATAAACATGACCCCCACAAGTGCAGCTATCGGTATCTGCTCCACTAAAGGTGCTGCAAAGAGTATTATGAGAAATATTACAATTCCTCCGGTTATTCCACTTATTCTTGTTCTTGCACCTGAGTTGAGATTGATCATGGTCTGACCTACCATTGCACATCCTCCCATTCCCGAAAAGAATCCACAGACAAAGTTTGCGATTCCTTGAGCTACACTTTCACGATTGGCCTTGCCTCTACTGTTTGTCATCTCATCTACCACATCTACTGTAAGCAAAGTTTCAATAAGCCCAACAGCTGCCATTAAAATTGCATATGGAAGGACTATCCCAAATCCCTCAATTGTCAATGGAACTTGAGGTATATGGAATGGAGGAAATCCTCCTGAAATCGATGCGATATCACCAAGGGTCTTTGTTGAAACCCCAAGAACTGTACTTACAATAGAAACCCCTACAATTGCAACAAGTGCTGCAGGGATCTTTCTTGTAATTTTAGGCATGAAATAGACAATAGCCATACTCAATGCAATGAAAATTATCATTATCATTAATGGAGTGCCACTAATCCATGCTCCTGAAGCTGTTTTAAGCTGTTCAAACTGAGAAAGAAAAATAACAATTGCCAGACCATTTAAAAAACCGTATACAACTGGTCTTGGAACAAGATGGATAAACTTAGCCAGCTTGAATACTCCTATGAGAATTTCAATGACTCCCATAAGGATTGCAGCCAAAAATAGATATTCAATTCCGTGTGTAACCACCAGTCCAACACTTACGATGGCAACACTTCCTGCAGCTCCTGAAATAAGTCCAGGCCTTCCTCCGATAAGAGCTGTAATGAAACAGATGATAGCTGCAGTGTACAGTCCTGTTAAAGGATTTACTTGAGCCACAATTGCAAATGCAATACATTCAGGCATGAGAGCTAATGCTACAGTAAGTCCTGAAAGTATTTCTAATTTAATATCTGCATCTTTAAATTGCTTAAAGTAAGACATGTGGCATAATATTTATAAATAATTTTATTTAAGTTTTATTAAAAAAAGAAAAATTTGGTTTATAAATAATTTTAATTAATTTTTTTAAAAAAAAAGAAAAAATTGGAGTCAAAAGAATCTATTTTCTTCTGTATACTCCAACAGCTGCGAGTACAACAAGTACTAAAGCTACGATTGGTAAACCAGTTTCAGCTAAAGTATTTTCTATTGGTTTTACTGGTTCTTTAACCGGTTCTCCAGCAGCACTAACGTTAGTATCGTTGGTTACATTACCAGTAGTGTTGGTGACGTTAGTAGTAATTTCACCAGCAGGATTATCGTCACTAGTTGTGTTGTCTACAGTTTGATTAACCTCTGGAGTTACATCAGGTGTTTGATTATTTGTAACATTGGTATCATTATCTGCTGCAAAAACAGCACCAACAGAAACGATAGCTAAAAGTAATGCAATTAAAATCATACTTTTTTTCATGCTATTTTTCCTCCATAATTTTTTGTTTATAAAATAGTTTTATAAAACCAATTATTAATATGATTATAATAGTATATAAACTTATTTTTTTTCATAGGATTTTCAGAATTAACTTTTGTTCTTAAGAATTTTGCATTTAAATAAGGATAATTACCTTTTTCTTCTATTCTTAGATTTAATAAAGAGCATAAATTTCTAAACGGCATAACTCCCAATTATTTGGAACTTCAAAAGGAATTTCATCATCAATACAAGCAGGTTCACCTTTTTTACCAATCCCCTCATAAAAATGCCCATTTTTCTGAAATCAAATAATACACTTCCTTTTCTGATATCNNATATTACCTTATAATAGCTTCCAAACTATTTTACAACTCTTCTTATCATCCATATATATTATAGATATTACCCATAGTATCTTCCAACCTCCCATCCCACAAGGCCTTGTGTGAAAGCTCTTGTAGTCTCTCCAAGAAAGATAATAAAACT
>DAII01000045.1:5294-7342 GCA_002496065.1 Methanobrevibacter sp. UBA586 | reverse complement strand
ATATAATGTTAGAGTATTAGAGGGTTCTATTTCTGCAAGTGCCTTTGCATTATCCTTCACATTTTACATAAAAATTATTAATTTTATTTATTTCGTTTTTATTGAATATATTTAGAATATATTCAATTAAATTAATCCAATTCCTATTTGTCCAAATTGGAAAAACGGACATCATTTCATAAAAATTAAATACATCATCACTCTTTTCTTCATTATAAATATTTATTTCTTCTTTTAGATATTCATCTCTAAATCTTTCAAGAACGTTAATAATATAAAAAAAATTTTGATTGTATGAGTGCTTTTGCTCCTTTTTTCGTTTTCTTGCCTTAAATTGTTCTGTAACTATTGCTAATATCCAAGCTGAGACGGCACCTATTAATGCACCACTTATATCGCAAGCCCTGTTGGATTTAATAAGATTTTATTACACATAATATCTACTTTAAAAATATTTGCAAAATAATTTGTACAACTATTAAAACTAAATTGAATATGCTAACTGTAAGCATAGCCTTTGCTANNNTTGTTTAGTTCTGTTGCTCTTTTTTCACTTTCTTCAACAAAATTTAATAATTTAACATTACTTTTTATCATAGAAACTTCTGATGGAGAACAAAAACTAGGGTGTTTTGAAAGTGTGGAATAAATATTAAATGAGTTCCTTTCATATTTTTCCTTAAATATGCACATACGACGAAGATTATCTAATTGTTTACATTCTTTATATGCACTACAATATCGAATATGATCTATTATTTCATCATTTCTAATCTTATCAGCACAATCTTCACAACAGAGATAATAACTCTTTTCATCATTAGTAAAATAATCAGCAATGTCAATTTCTTTATTACATACTTTACAATGAGCAATTTTATTCATTATTTTTACCAACTTTCAATTCTAATTTTTCTGTTTCTGTNNCATTCTAATGTATCTCCAGAGTTAATATTTAATGCTTTGACATAGGTTTTTGGTATTGTTGTTATAAGAGAAATTTCGCCTTGATTTCTTACTTTTGTTTCTTCATTAATTTTCATAATAATATTTATATTCTATCTATTAAATAACACTTTTGATTTGTTTTAATAATTAAAAAAGTAACATTTAAATATCATTGGGTAGATATTAATATTAGATGTTACATAAAGTAATTTATATTTGTAATGATGTGATGTATTATGAAAGTTGTTGAATTATGTGCGGGTGCGGGTGGATTAGCACTTGGCTTTGAAAAAGCAGGCTTAGAACATGAATTGCTTGTTGAAATTGATAAGGATTGTGTTGCAACGTTACATAAAAACAGACCTGATTGGAATGTGCTCCATGCAGATATAAAAGAAGTTGATTTTACTGGTTATAATCCTGATATAGTTGTTGCAGGATTGCCTTGTCAACCATTTTCTTATGCTGGTAAGAAATTAGGATTTGATGATACAAGAGGAACATTATTCTTTGATTATGCAAGATGCATTAAGGAAACCAATCCGAAAATGTGCATAATAGAAAATGTAGAAGGATTAGTCAGACACGATAAAGGACGAACAATGGAAACAATAGTAAATGTATTGGAAAATGAATTAGGTTACGATGTCCAATATAAAGTCTTAAATGCAGTTGACTATGGTGTAGCACAAAAAAGAAAAAGAATGTTTCTTGTAGGAACCAAAAAAGGATTTGTATTTAATTATCCTAAAAAAATTAAAGGAACCCCAATACTCCGAGACGCTTTAAAAGATGTTCCAGATTCAGAGGGAACACAATACTCAGATAAGAAAAAAGAAGTATTACGATTAGTTCCTCCAGGTGGTTGTTGGATTAATCTTCCAGAAGAAGTTCAAAAAGAGTATATGGGTAAAAGTTTCTATTCTGGTGGTGGAAAACGTGGAATGGCAAGAAGAATATCCTGGGATGAACCATGTTTAACATTAACAACATCCCCATGTCAAAAACAGACAGAAAGATGCCATCCTGAAGAAGTGAGGCCGTTTACTGTAAGGGAATATGCTAGAATACAGTCATTTCCTGATGAATGGGAATTTGAA
>DAII01000045.1:0-5224 GCA_002496065.1 Methanobrevibacter sp. UBA586 | reverse complement strand
CAAAGAAGGTCAAACAACATTATTTTAATCTTCAAATAAAAGTTGCTTATACTTCTCAAATTCAATTTGATCTTTTGGAGTTAAATTATGTTTAACTCCTTTAATATCATTGATTGCTTTTGGAATTGCATCAAATAGCTGTTCAAAAGCAGTTTCATCACCTGTCACTAATGTATAAACTTCTTTTCCAGCCAGAATTCTAATATTGTCATTTACATCATGTTCGACATTTTGTTTATTGTCTTTATATATCCATGTTTTATCAAATGATTCATAATTTTTTGAAACTATATATGCCCAATATATTTTAGCATTAGGATATTTTTCAGCTAATTCTTCGCATTTAAATCTAGTATCTCTTAAAGAACTTGAATTCATAGTATTATATTTATTTTTTAATTCCATCCAAATACTATCATCTTCTTTTTTCAAGTCCATACCAGAAGGATGCCCTCTACCAAGATCAACCCAACCATCAACACGGCCTAAAAGTCTTTGATGAAAGTCTCCAATACGATTGCTTACTGTTTTATCATGCTGACGAGGTATTTCAAAATTAGTCCAATCTTTCAAACTAAATCTATTGGAATAAATATCAAATAATGTCTNNAATCAGTAGTTTCTCGACTATTTGATAAAACATCCCAGGGATTTCTAGTTAAATCCTCGTCACTAGCATATGCACTTACAACCCTTTCAACTTCTTCAAGAAATATTTCATCAGAAACAAAAGTTACATACTTATTCATTGTTAACCTCAACAATTAATTAATCGTTATTTATGTTATTTTTATTTTATAATATTTATGTAGAATATAAACAATTTAAATAGCCATTATATATAGATAGTAATACATTCTTGTTGGATGAAAGTACAATAACTGAACCACTGTTACAACTCTAACAGATGAAACTCCAGGATATGTATACAGTGGAGAGAAAATCAAAGCAGATGATGTAGTAACATTATCTGAAAACTCAGATATTGGAAAACTAACAGTTAAAAAATACATAGATGAAGATAATGAAATTATATTAGGTATGGAAGTTAATAATCTTCTTACAATGACGGATGTAAAATAAAAACCTCTATTCTCGTAATTTGACACATATTCAGATTAAAGCTAACTAGTGGATTGTCAAACATCCAAGTAAATGATAAAATTGCATTAACAAGTATAGGAACAATCAAAGCTGATGAGGGGAATACAATACAATTTANNCCATGCATTCTATTGAAAACTCTGACTATACCTACTTCAGACAGAACATCAATATCAATTAGGATTTGCTAGGTGAAGCAAAAGACATTGCACCTGTTGCAAGCCTGCAGGAGCTGAACATAAGAAAACCAATAAAAGCCACAATATCTAGATACTATGGGAGGAGTCCTGAACATCAAAAAGACTCTTTTATTTGATTTTGAAGGAAAATGATAGGTATTTTACTTGCTAAAAAAATCTTTCTCTCTTTTTTAAGAAATTCATCAAAAATTATACATAGAATATTGAAACAATTATCAATTATGAGAGATTTAAAGGAATATGTTACCCACTGCATCGATGAACTAAAAAGCATAGGTATAGAACCCGGCAGGATTTTAACACTGGAAATCAACACAAGGGCCAGAAAAAGGTGGGGTGCATGCTCTCCGGAGTATGATGAGAAGGGAAACATCATCGGATACAATATTTCTATAAACAAGCTCCTTCTTGATGAAAAGATTCCGGAAAAGGCATTGAAAAACACAATCATCCACGAGCTTCTCCATAGCTGCAAAGGATGCCTTACCCATAAGAACCAGTGGAAAAATCTGGCAGAGAAGGTTAGAATGGAGCTTGGATATGACATTAGAAGAGTTGGAAGTAGCGATCATAAGGGAATAGCTATTGAAATACCATCAAAACCACCGAAATATATCATAAGATGCCAAAGCTGCGGTGAGACATATTCCAGAAAAAGAAAAAGCAAGGTGGTTGACCATCCCGAACTCTATCGCTGTGGCAAGTGCAAAGGAAAGCTGGAGCGAGTTAGATAAATCTCTAAAATAATAAAAAAATTAGCTATTGTTCCTCTAGGAATTGGATATAAATATTGGAAGCTAACAATTACCAGTTAGATTACACAAATAAGGAAAAAAGGTGATACTGATCTAGCTAGTGATAAAAATACAGGATGAAAATAGTCCGTAGATAAGATACAAACTACAACAACATTGCCTATAAGGATTGGAAAGGTTATCGTGTAGCTATCTGTACAAATTCATTAATGAATATTAAGAGCAATGTAGTTACTTCAGTGGATATTTCCAAAGTTTAGAAGAAGCACAAATTTTTATTAAAACATTCAAAATCTATGAAGATGCTATGCAAAGTGGCACATAATAAAATAGTAAGAAATTATTTAACCATCAACAATTTAATGTTGATGGTTTTCATTTAATTTAAAATATATTAATCAATTCTAATTCATATTATAATCAAATTTATCGATTAATTTTGTTTCTTTAGGTGTTGACTGATATACATAAACTTCTAATTTAGCAACATCAAAATCAGTAACATTTTTAGAACCGAAAACAACATTGGCAGTATAAGATGAACCTGCAGTTAAATTATCATTATAACAAAAAACATTTAATGGATTTAATCCCATCCAATTTGCCATGACATCTATATGTTCACCATTTTTATCATATGCTTGAGTTTCAATAGATACATTTTTTAAATCAGTTTTAGCAGAATAAACAACACTATATCCTTTAGTAACACCAGAATAATTACTATGTTCAGTAGGACTAACTTGTTCTGTTCCTAACTCCGATACGGAATCAATAGAAATTGTATTTGCTCCAAGATATTGTGCGTTTTCAATATTACCTCCAGTCAAATAAAAAATGCCCACGATTGCAATTATAATAACAATTATAACTCCTATCAGAATTGTTTTTTTATTAATGGATATAGAATCTTTGGAATTGTTTTGACGATTTATTAAATCACTGCCACATTCCACACAAAATTCTCCATCATCATCATTTTCTGCACCACATTTTGGACAGTATTTTGATATAATATCACCTCCCATCATTATATACACAATTTATATTCTACAACATATATATTACTTATGTTCAATTAAATAACTTAATAAATTCGTTATCAACATTAACGATTGCAAAATTCAAAATGAAATCCCAATTTACTTTGATATATATGCAAGAGCTCAGATAAAGTCAACATTAATAAAGCCCGCTAGCAATGTGAAAAATGATTTAGAAAATTAAAAGTAAAAAAGTAGATATCAATTAAATTAACACTAATGATAACTAAATCAGAACAGAAAATAACATTAATGACCACCAACTGTTTTTAGAAAATTGATTTTTAAGTAGTTAATCTATATTAATAATGGAAGAAAAATGTAAAATTTAATGGAGAGATGCAAGAGTCTAAAACACCTCTCCGAATTCGTTTAAGAGTGATTCACAAAATTAGTAGCTCAAGTATAATAGATTAATTAGTATTATTTGCATAAAAACATTTATCATAAAGATGACGCATACTATTTTTTATAAGGTGTGATTGTTTTGAACAACAGACGAATAATTGCTCAGGAATTTGCTGACATCATCAATTCAGATAAAATTGATAAAATTATTTTATTTGGTTCTGNNCGTGGGGACGATACTGCAGATTCAGATATTGATATTTTAATCGTTTCCTCATTTGCTGATGAAATTGAATCCTATATTGATGATGAAGTAGTCAATGTCATTTTGGACAAAGAAGAAATTATCTCTGCACATCTAATGTCTGAAGAACATTTCAACCAGACCAAAAATTATCCGTTTTTAACCAATGTACTGCATGAAGGTGTTGTTCTTGGATGATGCAGAAAAGAGGATACTGATTGAAAATGCATTCAGTTCCACTCTCGATGAAATAGACAACAGCAGAATACTGATTGAATCTAAAAAATTCAAAGCATCAGTGGTACATTCATATTATTCAATGTTTTCAGCAGCCACAGCATTAGTCGCACATGAAAATGTTTTTCCAAAAACACATAACGGGCTAATTGGTGTCTTAAGTTCAAATGGTAATCTTTAAGGATTTTATTAATTAGCATCTTCCAGCAGGTGATTGTAATCTTTAGCTAGTTCATTATAATGCATCTTGTAATTGTTAAGTTTCTAGTTATTTCCAGATACAAATAATCAATATGATAAGGTTTATTTAGATGTCTTGTATGAATAACTACACTATATGTATTAGCTTGTGTTTAAAATATTACAACTACAATAGTGATCCGATAACCCACAAGATGATTAGACAGGCACAACAACATCCAATGTAGGTTCCGATACCTCTCTTTTTGTTATTGGGCTCCTCGTAGTTGCTTGAGCTTGGCTCTGATTCCACCTTAACGTCTTCCGCTCTGATAAACTTGGTTCCACAACTTTTGCAGAATATCGCATCATCAGGATTATCTGCACCACACTTAGAACAAAACATCTTTATAAAAACTCCATTAAAATCATTTTAAATCCAATAGCTAGTGCCAAAACACCAATTCCACCGATGAAACCTGTAACAAGCCTCAGATAATTGTTGCTTTCCCTCAAACCAAATAGTTGTGTAATTCCATCCACAGCCATTGGAATTACAAGAATGATTCCTCCAAGGAGGAAGGTGTTTGCCTCAAGNNGATATGCTCAGGTATGCTCCAGTACAGCGTGCACACACCGGAAACTGGTGGCCCTTATAAAAGAAGCTCCTCTCAGGGATTCTGTGACATATTAGGTTTTCCACATTCATTGTTTGACACCTTTAGATATATACACTTTATTCACATTATCATTTATAAAGTTTACGAAGTTTTTACAGTAAAAAGGATTGTCGATACTATACCTTTTCTATTAGCCTCAAACCATTATTCAANNAATATGAAAATATGGAACCCGATGGCTTTTTTTATAAGCCTCATAATGAGTATAGTTATGCCTTTGATTTTTGCAACCCCTATGGGAATGCCCATAGAAGAATGCTTTATGTTCTGGCCCCTAAGATGGCCAGTGGCCTATTTTTTGGTGGTTGTAATTGTAAACCCAGTAAGTTTTAAACTTGCAAACAAAGTATTTGGATTCAAAGGATGGTAAGAGGAGAATTCACTCCTCTTTAATATAAAAATAGTCACCCTCATTTTCTTAGTAACATTCATA
>DAII01000118.1:20466-22589 GCA_002496065.1 Methanobrevibacter sp. UBA586 | reverse complement strand
AATAGCAAAACATAGAAAAATGCATTTGTTTGACATTGACGTGAAGGACGGAATTTATTTCAAGGAATCAGACACATTGTCCGCCGGAGATGAATTTACAATAGCTGAAACTGACTTTGGAAAAGTGGGAATTGGAATCTGTTATGACATACGCTTTCCAGAGCTTGCAAGACTCATGGTTAATGAAGGGGCAGAAATCCTATTCTATCCAGGTGCATTTAACATGACAACTGGCCCTGCACACTGGGAATTGTTGTTTAGATCTCGAGCATTGGACAATCAGGTTTATTGTATTGGAGTTGCTCCTGCACTTGATAAAACAGCTAGCTATAATTCATACGGCCATTCAATTATTGCAAATCCTTGGGGAGAAGTAGTAGCTCAAGGAGATTATGATGAAGAGGTCCTGATAGCTGAAATAGACCTTGATGAAATAAAAAGAGTTAGGGAAGAGCTTCCCCTTATTAAAAACAAAAGAAATGATATTTATAAGTTAGATAAAATTTAACTCATTTTATCTAATCTTTTTTGGAAGTAAGCTTCTTTTCCAGGTTTTTTCTCACTCAATACTTCAATTGCTCTTTTGATGACTCTTATCTCATTTTCATAGTCATCGTTTTTTCTATAAAGAATACATAATCTTTTATAAGGAGTGTCCTTTGGCTCCCCATCAGTTACGTATTTTTCATATTCCTGAATTGCCTTTGTAACATTGGTCTTTTCCATTCCCTTAATTGTTGAAAGAGGAATGATGCTTGAGACTGTTTCTCCTGTTTTTCTGGCCTTCAACACTTTTTCTGCTTTTTTAAGAGCTTTCTTACAGGATTTTTTAAAGTCCTTATCATCCACATTTCTTCTTGCTTTTTTAATTAACTCTATTGACTCTGGAGTTCCAATATCTCCAAAAGCATAGATTGAAGCCAATTTTACACCCCAATCCTCATCTTCAAGACCTTTGGCAATAATATCAAGCTTATCTTCAGCATTAAGTTCACCCAATGCCCTGATAGCTACTTTTCTTAGACCAAAATCCTCATCATCAACAGATTTTGCAAAGTATTCAATGGATTTAGGATTTCCTGTTTCCTTTAATGCAAAACCCAAGAAACGCTTGTTTTTACCTTCTGCAGATTCAAATTCGTCTATCAATCTATCAAATGCAGAGTCTCCAAATGTTCCTAAAATCTCTGCTGCCTTGAATCTAATCTGTGCATTTTCATCTTTAACTGCAATTATCAAATCATCCACAATTCTTTCGTCCTTGCATCCGATTAAACTTTCAATAGCTTCCTTTCTTACTGTTACATTTTCATCTTTCAATCCTTCAAGTGCATTTTCCAAATTCATTTTTTCCAACGTCCATTATAAGAATAAAGTTTAAAAAAGATTAATTAATAATATACATACCTATCTTTATATTTTTATCTTAAAAATTTAATAAATATATTTATTCAATTGGAAAAAAGTGGTTTTATGATAACACAGCAGACTAAAAGCTATTCAAAAAAACAGATTTACAAAACTTTACATCCATGGGTTCGTAAATGGTTTGATGAAAATTTTGATGATTTTACACCTGCTCAGAAGATGTCATTAATCGATATTCATAAAAAAAACAACATACTGGTCTCTTCACCAACAGGATCTGGAAAGACATTAGCTGCATTTCTATCAATCATCAGTGAGCTTACCTCACTTGCCGAAAAGAACCAGCTGGAGGACAAGGTTTACTGCATATATATCTCTCCACTGAAGGCATTGGACAATGACATTGAGAAAAACCTAGAGGAACCGCTTAATGGAATTGAAAAAATAGCAGGAAAGGAATTGGGAATCAGAAAGGCCGTTAGAACAGGAGATACAAGTCAATACGAACGTCAAAAAATGCTTAAAAAGCCCCCTCACATTCTAATTACAACTCCCGAGACCTTATCAATCCTGCTTGTAGCACCAAAGTTTAGAGAGAAGCTATCCAATGTAAAATATGTCATCATTGACGAAATCCATTCACTTGCTGAAAACAAACGTGGAGTTCATTTGAGTTTATCCCTAGAAAGACTTCAGCACATGATTGGCCACTACACCAGAATCGGCATTTCCGCAACAGTAAGTCCCCTTGAGGT
>DAII01000118.1:13471-20453 GCA_002496065.1 Methanobrevibacter sp. UBA586 | reverse complement strand
AGACATAAATTACCTGAAGGAGCTGGATATGGAAGTAATATGTCCTGTAAGTGACATTGTAATAGCTGATAGTGAAGACACACGTATTGCAATGTATGATATGATTGATGATCTCATTCAGGAACACAAGACCACGCTAATCTTTACAAATACTCGTAGTGGAACTGAGAGGTATGTTCACAATCTTAAAAAGATGTTTCCAAATCATTACAACAGTGAAAACATAATGGCTCATCATTCTTCCCTTTCAAAGGAAGTCAGATTAGAAACTGAAGAGAAGTTGAAAAATGGAGAGTTAAGATGCGTAATCTGTTCCACTTCACTTGAGCTTGGAATCGATATAGGTTATATAGACCTTGTAATTCTCATAAACTCTCCAAAATCTGTGGCTCGGGCGTTGCAGAGAATCGGGAGAAGCGGACATAAGCTTCATGAAAAATCAAAAGGTAAAATCATTGTAACCGACAGAGACGATCTTGTTGAGTGTTCTGTCCTTTTGAAAAACGCCAAAGAGGGAAGGATAGACAAGTTCAAGATTCCAACAAACTGTCTTGATGTATTGGCTCAGCATCTCTATGGAATGAGTATTGAAAACAAATGGGATATTGACTATGCCTATGATGTTGTCAAAAAGAGCTATTGCTATAAAGACCTCACGAGAGATGAGTATGAGGATGTTCTGAGTTATTTAGCCGGAGAATATGTTGAACTGGAAGAAAGATATGTTTACGCCAAAATCTGGATTGACTACGATGAAAATACCTTTGGAAAGCGTGGGAGACTTGCAAGAATGCTTTATTCAACAAACATCGGAACAATCCCTGACAGTTCAGGAGTGGCCGTAAAATGCAATGGAGAGGTTATCGGTACTGTTGAGGAGGATTTCATGGAAAGGCTCAAGAAGGGAGATACCTTTGTTCTTGGAGGAAACACCTATCGTTTCAACTATGGAAAAGGAATGACCATAAATGTCACCCCGTCTGTGGGACCTCCTACAATTCCATCATGGTTCAGTCAGCAACTTCCATTATCCTTTGATTTGGCTTTAGATATTCAAAGATTTAGGGATTTCATGAACTCTAAATTCATGTATAAAAGAAGTAAGAAAGAAATTATGGAATTTATATACGATTATCTATATGTAGATGAGTTTGCAGCAAATTCCATCTACGAATATTTCTTGGAACAGTACAAGTATGCTGAAATCCCAAGCAACAGAAAAATGGTAATTGAATACTATACTGGATTCGGAGGTAAGAAATTCGTCGTATTCCACAGTCTCTTCGGAAGGAAAGTAAACGATGCATTGTCTAGGGCAACTGCATATCTGGTTGCCAGAAAATACAATGTGAACGTTACGATTTCCATTTCCGACAATGGATTCTATCTGAGTTCCGACGGCAAGATTGGAGGATTGGAATCATTTAAAAAACTTACACCTGAGAACTTCAGAAATATTCTGACCCAGGCACTGAACAAGACAGAAACCCTTGCAAGCAGATTCAGACACTGTGCGGGACGTTCACTTATGACCCTTAGAAATTACAAAGGTGAGAAAAAATCTGCAGGACGTCAGCAGGTGAGGGGAAAAATATTGCTCAAATACGTTCAGGAAATGGACAATAACTTCCCAATACTTAATGAGGCGAGACGAGAGGCATTGGAAGATTATATGGATGTAGAAAATGCTCTTAGAGTAATAACATGGATTAATAGTGGAGAAATGGAAATAAAAATAATAAATACTGTAATTCCAAGTCCTTTCGCTTTTAATTTAGTATCTCAAGGTTATTTAGATATATTGAATCAAAACGACAAGGCAGAATTTACAAAAAGGATGCATTTAGCCATTCTTGAGAAAATCAAATCAAAGTTAGATGAGGAATTTTATTGAAGGTGATATGATGAAAGTACTGATTGCATACTATTCAAGAACAGGAAACACTGAAAAGATAGCTGAAATTATAAAAGATGAATTGAACGCAGACATTGAAAGAATAGACGATGGAGACAAATACAAAGGCCCTATCGGTTACATGAAAGGAGGATTTAATGCAGTGACCGGAAGATTGAATGAAATCAAGCCTACCGAGAAAAATCCACTCCATTATGACCTAACCATAATTGGATCTCCCGTATGGGCATCAAGTCTAGCTCCAGGAGTATCTCAATACATCCGTCAGAACAGAAAAAACTTTACAAACGTGGCAGGATTTGTAAGCTGCGGAAGTGGAGGTGGGGAAAAGACCCTAAAGCAGATGAGTGATGAATGTGGCAAACAGTTGAAGGCAAGTCTGATTTTAAATTCTGAGGATATGAAAAGTGATTTAAATAAAAAGATAAATACTTTTATAAACAAAATATAAGTTAGGTGAAAAATATGGCAAAATGGGGAGTTGTCTTCATAGGATTTATCCTATCTGTAATAGTAAAAACCTTCTTTGGTTTATATGAATTCCCAGGACTCTTAATAGTAGGATTTTTAGTAGGAATAANNACAGTGTTGGGCGGATTATGGAATGCTGCCTTGGCCGGAGCGTTTGGAAATATAGTCTGTGCGATTATTTTCATAATAATAGCTACAATAGGTGAAGGAGCATTGATGGGCATCTTCGGTGGCCTTGTTGGGTTCACAGTCTCAGGAGTTGCAAGTTTAGCTGATGTTGTTGGAAACATCATTTACTACATAATCGTAATGGGAATCGCTGGTGCAGTTGGAGGAGCCATTTCATCTAAAAGAAGAAGTTAAATGTGATAAAAAATGAATTTTAAGGACTTTAATTTAAAGGAATCATTGAAAATATCAAAAGATGAAATTGACTGGAAATCCTTAATTTTTGGTGCTGCATTTTGTGCAGTTTTAGCCATGATCGGATCCGAGCCAGAATTATGGTTCTTCATACCACTATCTGCGATTGGATTATTATACATAGGATATGAAGCTAAAAATTTAGTGTGGGGTGCAATATTAGGAGCTATTGGATNNTTGTTTGTTGTTACACTGCAAGGAGGATTGGGAACAATGGTTTACAGCCCAACCAATATCGCAATTATTTTAATATCCTGCCTAGTAATTGGAGCAGTTACTGGATTTGTAGGTACATACGTTAAAATCGAAAGAAACGAAGCTCTCGAAATGAGAGAAGCTGATGCGAAGAAAAATAGTAAAAAAAGTAAGAAAAAATAATTTATGTAATTATTTTTTCTAATTCATCTCTTTCTATACCGNNAAGTGCAATTCTTCTACCCATACTCATTGGCTTGCCGTAAGTAAGGAAGCTGTAAGGAGAACTGTCCATAAAGGTGTTTGTTCCACCATCAGTTCTTGCACTAATTTCAAAACAGATTACTTCTAAATTATCATTAACCAAGGTTTGCATACAGAAAGGTCCATTCAAACCAGGGGCAACTAATTTTTTAGCACTTTCAGTTAATTTGTCACCCATTTCAAATACCTGTGGAAGTAATGATTCACGAATAACCGCAGGGTGATTACCTGTAACAACATAGGAAGGAGACAATGGAATTTCTAATTGATCTTTAGCAGGCATTCTTACAAATCCATCAATACTGGATTCATATCTTGTATCCATACCCATTACTTCAACACTGTCATCCAATGCAGAGTAGAAATAGTGAATACAGTAGTTACAACCTGAAACATATTCTTCGATGTGTGCTTGAGCAGCATCTTCGTCATCGAGCCATCCTCTGTCTTTCATTGCCTTAATCTTATCATTGAATTCCTCAGTTGATGATGCTACAAAGTAACCTCTTCCCCCTCTAGCACCTGGGAACTTGACCATAACAGGCCTGTCGATTTCTTCAGGATTATCATATTTCATAGGTATTCTAACATTACCTTCAACAAGCAGTTGTCTTTCCTTGTCTCTTTCTGCTTCCCACCTTAAAATGTCTCTGTTTCCAAACATCGGAACATTGAATTTGTCTTCAACATTTTCAAGACCTGCATAAGCTACAAATGAACCATGAGGAACAACAATAGCATTCATGGCTCTTAACTNNCTCTGAACATCTTCATTAACAATGTCTTTAAATTTGTCCACTATGATATATTCATCAGCAACTCCAAAACGTTGATATGGAATTTCTCTACCTTTTTCACATACAATAGCTGTTCTGAAACCTTCATCTTTTGCTCCTTTTAGAATATGTAAAGATGTATGGCTCCCGAGAGTAGCGATTGTAATATTTTCTTTATCATAATCATCTAGGATTTTGATAATGTCCTCTTTTTTTATATTTCCCATAATAACCATCCTTATAAATAGGTAATAATACATTTAAATTTAACATAATATAATATTTATTATTTATAATGGGAAAAAATATTATAATACATGATAAAATAATTAAATTAAAGAGAGATAAAAATGTTAATTGGATTAATATCAGATACACATATTCCAGACAGAGGTAGAAACCTTCCAGATAAAGTGTTTGAATCCTTTAAAAATGTGGATATGATACTTCATGCAGGAGATGTTACTTCACAAGAAGTTCTAGACAAATTAAGTGAACTTGCTCCTTTAATAGCCATACAGGGAAATACCGATAGAATGGCAGGATTAGATTTACCTAAAACAGAAATCGTTGAAGTTAATGGGATAAAAATTGGCCTAAACCATGGTGAGGTTTATCCTAGAGCAGACACACAGCAACTAGTATATTTAGCAAAGCAATTGGGCGTGGACATTTTCGTTACAGGACATTCACATCAACCTAAAATAGAACAAGCTGAGGGAATATTACTATTGAATCCTGGAAGTCCAATGGTTCCAAGACTGGCCGACAGAACAGTAATGTTACTTGAAATTGATGATGACAAAAATGTTGATGTTGAATTAGTCAAGGTTGGAAGTCCTGTATGTAGTGCTCTTGATTTTACAAAATTTAAAAGCTGAGGAGATTTGAATGTCTGAAAATTGGCAACATGAAAGAAAGAATGACCCATATTACAAAAAGGCTAAGACTGAAGATTATCGTTCCAGAGCATCATACAAACTAAAGCAATTAGATAAAAAGTTCAAAATCATAAAAGAAAGCAATACCGTAGTGGATTTGGGAGCGGCACCTGGAGGATGGTCCCAAGTAGCATTGGAAAAAGTTGGAGAGGAAGGAATTGTTGTTGGAGTGGACTTGAACAGAATCAAGCCATTTAAAGAGGAAAATTTCCACGGAATTAGAGGAGATTTTACAACAGAGGAAGTTCAAAACCAGATTATGGAAATCATCGGTGGAAAAACAAAGGTACTGATTTCAGACGCTTCCCCAAAACTTTGCGGTATTAAAAACCTCGATCAGTTACGTTCACTTGATTTGATTAATGTGGTTATAGAGATAGCTGACAACATTCTTGAAGAGAAGGGAAATCTTGTGATGAAGGTTTTCCAGGGTCCAGAATACAAACAGATGTTAGTTGACCTTAAAAAGAAATTCAGACAGGTGAAGNNGTGAAAACTACAAAACCTCCATCCTCACGTAAAAAAAGTGCTGAAATGTATGTTGTAGGATTAGGTTTTAAAAAAAATAAAAAAAGAAATTAAAGAGATTCATAAGCCTCTTTAGCTTTTTGTATTTGTTTGTTAGCAAAATCAAGTCTACTATCTACTTCATTAGACGGTTTTCCTGAGTCCAGTGCACTTTTAACATTATCAATAGCTGTTCCAGCACGAGTTAATTCTAACTTAGCAGTGTTGTACTCATCAATGGAATTTGTGTCCTTGCCATCATAATATGAAGACTTAATCTCATCGAATTTTAGTGACAGATTGTTGTAATCATTTTCTAGCTGAGCCAAATCGTCATACTGATTTCCAGATGAAATATCGTTTGTAAGACCTGAAGAAACCATACTAAAACTAACATATGCAACCACTATAATTGTGGAAACAATCATTATGATTCCCACTATGGAGATTAGCATGGATGTAGATTTAAATAAGTTAAGTCTAGATTTTTTCATAATAACTCCCATCAAATAACAAGTAATAATATTATATGAATCATAACATATAATATTTTACGTAACACTTATTTTCAGATGAAAAAATGTTAAAAATTTTAATTTTATAAACTATGAAACATAATAATTTATAGTAATGACTACCACTACAAACAAATCACAAACATCAGTTGCAAAGTTTGAGGAATTCTTTTCAACAGCCTATAAGGATGATGTTTTTAAAATATTGGAAAAGTACCCCGATGAAAGATCATTGGACGTAGATTATAACAATCTGGAAATGTTTGATCCAGATTTAGCTGATTTGCTAATTGAAAAACCTGATGAAACATTAAATGCTGCAGCAAATGCTATAAAAAACATTGACCCCTTAGTAAAGGATGCTGACATTAACATTAGGGTTGAGAATCTTACAAACCTGATTCCTTTGAAAACCCTTTTGAGTAAATATATTGGAACATTCGTATCAGCAGACGGTATTGTAAGGAAAACAGATGAAATTAGACCTAGAATTGAAACAGGAGTATTTGAGTGCAGAGGATGCCTAAGACGCCATGAAGTGGAACAGACATCTGACAATAGAACCATTGAACCTTCCTTGTGTGATTGTGGAAGCAGATCATTCAGACTACTCCAGGAAGAATCAAAGTATATCGATACACAGACCGCTAGGATGCAGGAACCTTTGGAAAACCTTTCAGGAGGTACTGAGCCTAAACAGATGCTGATGATTCTTGAAGACGATTTGGTTGACAAACTAAATCCAGGAGACAAGGTAAGAATCACAGGAACCCTTAAAACATTCAGAGAGGAACGTAGTGGTAAATTTAAAAATTACATTTATGTAAATCATATTGAAGCACTTGAACAGGAATTTGAAGAGTTGAACCTTACCGAAGAGGATGAGGCCAAAATCATAGAACTCTCTAAAGACCCTGATATCTACAATAAAATTATCAAATCCACAGCTCCTTCCATTAGAGGATATAGGGATGG
>DAII01000118.1:8186-13433 GCA_002496065.1 Methanobrevibacter sp. UBA586 | reverse complement strand
AGATATCCATATTCTTATTGTAGGAGATCCTGGTATTGGAAAATCCCAGATGCTCAAATACGTATCAAAACTAGCTCCAAGAAGTATCTATACAAGTGGTAAAGGTACAACAGGAGCAGGATTAACCGCTGCAGCAGTTAGAGATGAATTAGGCGGATGGTCCTTGGAAGCAGGTGCACTTGTACTTGGGGACCAAGGAAACGTATGTGTTGACGAGCTTGATAAAATGCGTTCAGAGGACCGTTCAGCACTTCACGAGGCTTTGGAACAACAGACAGTAAGTATTGCAAAGGCAGGTATCATGGCTACACTGAATTCCAGATGTTCAGTATTGGCAGCTGCAAACCCTAAATTCGGTAGATTTGACAGATTTAAGGTATTGGCTGAACAGATTGACTTGCCTGCACCTATCCTTTCTCGTTTTGATTTAATATTTGTTGTTGAGGACAAGCCAAGTGTTAAAAACGATTCAGAGCTTGCAGAACATATTCTTGAAATACATAAGGAAAATACTGTAAACTACGAGATAGAGCCTGAGCTATTAAGAAAATACATTGCATATGCAAGAAAGAATGTCAATCCCATATTGACCGATGAAGCAAACGCAGTATTGAAGGAGTTCTATGTATCTACAAGAAATAGTAATACCGAAGAGGAAGCTCCTGTTCCAATTACTGCAAGACAATTGGAAGCTATTATTCGTTTGGCAGAAGCATGTGCAAAAATCAAGCTTAAGGAATATGTGGAAAAGGAAGATGCTGAAAAGGCCGTAAGACTACAATTAGCATGTCTTAAGGAAGTTGGAGTGGATCCTGAAACCGGAGAAATAGACAGTGCAATTGTAGAGGGAAATCCAACCAAATCAGACAGAGACAAGCTTAAACGTGTTATTGAGGAAGTTGAAATCCTTGAAGAGGAGTTTGCCGGAGATGCACCAATGAACATTTTAATCTCCAATATGGCAGACAAATACAACCTCAGTGAAGACAAGGTTGAAAGCATCATTAGGAACCTAAAACAAAAAGGAATTATTTATGAACCACGCTCTGGATATGTGAGAAAAGCTTAAAGTTAATAAATGATTAAGAACATAATATTAATATTATATTTATGTTAATCATTTTTACGGAGAGATAATATGGAAGAATATGAAAATTTATTAAATCGTGCAATAGACCAATTACCTCCAGAAGTATTTGAACACAAAAGATTCAAAATCCCTAAAGCTTATTCAGACATTCAAGGAAACAGAACTTTTATTAAAAATTTTAAAGATGTTTCAGAAGGTCTTGGAAGAGACCCACAACATGTATTAAAGTTCTTGCTTAGAGAATTAGGTACTGCTGGAAATATTGAAGGTGGTAGAGCAATTTTACAAGGTAAATTTACTCATTACCTCATCAATGAAAGATTAGAAGATTATGTAGAAAAATATGTAATCTGTCATGAATGTAACAGACCAGATACAAGAATTATCAGAGAAGGTAGAATATTCTTATTAAAATGTGCTGCATGTGGTGCAACTGCTCCATTAAAACCATTATAAGCAATATTAAAACTTTCCAACTTATTTTTTTTATTTTTGAGGAAGGATAATGTTTTGTCCAGAATGTGGCAGTACAGATAAAAAGATGATTGGAGATATCTGTATTGATTGTTTTTTAAAAGATTTTAAGATAATTGAAATACCTGAAAATATCCAAGTAACCATTTGCAAACACTGTAACAGCAAACTTGAAGAGGGAAAATGGTCCGAATCAAACTTGCCTGAAGAGGAAATCATCTATCGTGCTCTTGAGAGAAATATAAAAATCAACGATGAAGTTGAAAATGAAATTATAGACCTAGAAATAGAGCAGATGAAAGGATCAACAGCAGAATGTGTTGTAGTGGCATTTGGAGAGGTGTACGGCATATCCATTGAAGAAACACATGATGTTAATGTCAAAATCATCAGAACAGCATGTCCAACATGCAGTAAAGTTCAATCAGGTTATTATGAGTCTGTAATTCAATTTAGAGCAGACAATAGAGAGATTCATCCTGAAGAATATGAAAAGGCGGATGAAGTAGTTCAAAGAACCTTAAACAAGCAATATAAAAAAGATAAACTGGCATACTGTCCTCAAATATCCAAATTGAAGGAAGGATACGATTATTACATCGGATCACTGAAATCCGGGCGTAAAGTAGCTAATGCTTTAAAGGAAGAATTTGGAGGATTGATAAAAGAATCCCCACGTCTAATCAGTGAAGACAAATCAACTGGGAAAGGACTGTACAGAATCTGGATTTCAATAAGAATTCCAGAATTTGAAGTGGGAGATTTCATTGAATATGAAAATAAAATCCTACTAGTTGAAGATATCGGCAAGAATAGGGTTGTGGCAGTAGATATTAAAACAAACAAAAAGCATACAATCCCTTGGAAAGACACCGAATCCATTAAAGTTATTAGAAAAATGAAAGATGTTGAAAAAGCAGGAGTCATATCTAAATCTCCAACTACAATCCAGATTTTAGACCCTGTAGATTACTCCGTGGTTGATTTAGAACTTAAGGACAATCAAAAAGACATAAATATCGGAGATGAAGTGGATATAATTAAAATTGATGATTATTACTATTTATTAAACTAAAGTGGTAGATATGAATATAGATCAAAAGATTCAAAAAATTGAAGAAGGAACATTGGAAGTTATCAATAATGAAGAATTAAAAGGGGTTCTTGAAAAAGAACAACCTATAGCATATACAGGCTATGAACCTTCAGGAAAAATTCATTTAGGACATGCGGTAACTGTTCAAAAGCTTAAAACCCTTCAAGATTTAGGATTTAAAATTAAAATATTATTGGCTGATTACCATGCATTTTTAAATGGAAAAGGAACCCTTGAAGAAATTAAAGAAACTGCAGAATACAATATGAAATGTTTCAAGGTATTGGGACTTGATGAAACCACCGAATTCATATTAGGTTCTTCATACCAGTTAGATGCAGATTATGCAGATAAAGTTTATAAGTTAGCTACCATGACCACTTTAAAAAGAGCAAAAAGAAGTATGGATCAGGTTNNCATGATGACAATCCAAAAGTAGCAAGCGTAATCTATCCTATCATGCAAACCGTAGATATGGTTGCATTGGACGTTGATGTGGCATTAGGTGGAATGGAACAGAGAAAAATACAAATGCTCGCACGTGAAAACCTTGAAAAAATAGGTGAAACCGTTCCTGTATGTATCCACACACCTCTTTTGCACGGACTTGATGGAGATGCAAAAATGTCCTCAAGTAAGGGTAACTTCATAGCTGTTGATGATTCCGTTGAAGAGATAACCAAAAAAATCAACAAGAGCTACTGTCCACAGGGAGAGATTGAAGATAATCCGATGATTGAAATTGCCGAAACCTTTATTTATCCAAATCAAGAAAAATTACTCATCAAAAGACCTGAAAAATTCGGAGGAGACATAGAATTTACTCATGACGAATTGTTAGAAACATTTAGTAATGGGGATTTACATCCAATGGATTTGAAAAATGGAATTAAAGATTTCTTAATTGAATATTTAGCTCCAGTAAGAGAATATATGGAGGAATAAACATGGAAGACGTACAAGAATTTGAAATGGGATTGCCAAACGGTGTTGGAGAACAGATGGTTGCTCATGCAATCGAACAGTTTGACATAAAATTGGAACATACCGAATTCGGACCTAAATTTATAGGAACCTATGAAGAGCTTGAAANNCACTTGAAAAAGTAAAAGAATTTTTAAGGAAAGCCATTGAAGAAAGATTAAATGAATTAGACAGATAATTCATTTATCTTATGCAATCCTTACAAAGACCAACTTTAGGAGCTATTGCCTTTTTAATGTCAGATGAGACTTTGTTTATTCCATTATTTGCATTGATGATTTCATAATCAAAGTTTTTTATGACATCCAGATAATTGGCTCTGATGTTGGTTAAGAATTCTTTATTTTCAAACTCATCTTCACCGGAAAATCTTGAAGCTGAGTTTTCCACATCAACATCCAAAAGCAATACCAAATCTGGTTTTTTAACATATCTATTGAGAGTTTCAATCCACTCCTTTGGTTCTTGATAGGCCAAACTGGAAATAAACGATCTGTCAGAGAGGAACACCTTTTTATTGTCATCAAGCTTATCCATAATAAGCATCCTATCTGCAGCAAAAAGAAGCCCCAATGTCTTTTGCATTCTATCTGTAGTTGCATCAGGATATTTAAGAATCTCACGAATCATAACACCGATTTCGGAGTCTGTAGGTTCCACCAAGGTTTCTACCTCAAGACCGTTGTCTATCAACCAATTTTTTATTATCTCAATCTGTGTTGATTTACCTGCCCCATCAATTCCCTCAAAAATAATATACATAAATTTATATTGAATTTCAAGATTAAAAATATTAACTCAAACTATAATATAATAATATAGGTGTAAACAATGGTTTTATCAGAATTACTAGCACCAGCAGGCTCATATGATGTCTTTGTAACAGCCGTCAATGCAGGAGCCGATGCAGTTTATATTGCAGGTAATAGATATGGTGCAAGAGCATTTGCTCAAAATTTTACAATTGAAGAAATAGAAAAGGCAGTGAAATACGCTCATTTGAACAAGGTCAAGCTACACGTTACGGTCAATACATTGGTTAATAATTTTGAAATAATCGATGTGCTGGATTACCTGTTCAAATTATACAGAATTGGTGTAGATGCAGTTATCGTACAGGATTTTGGAGTTGCATACCTGCTTAAAATGCTAATACCTGATTTGGAGGTTCATGCATCTACCCAAATGGCATTGAACAATTATTCAAGCATTAAATGGGCTGCTGAAAACAACATAAAAAGAGTTGTTCTTCCCCGTGAGGTTAATGTAGATTATATTAGGGAAATAAATAAAAATCTAGCTAAGGACAACATAGATATGGAACTGGAAGTCTTTGGACATGGAGCTCTTTGCTATTCAGTATCTGGAAATTGTTATATCTCCTCATACAATAGCGGAAGAAGTGGAAACAGAGGAGCTTGTGCCCAACCCTGCAGAAGAGAATACAAGCTATAATATAGAGGATACAATGTAGGAAACGGATTCCTTTTATCCACTCACGATTTGGCCACATACAACAACATAAAAGAAATTTCAGATGCTGGAGTCACTTCCCTGAAGCTTGAGGGAAGGATGAAATCCCAAGATTATGTAGGAACCATTG
>DAII01000118.1:0-8080 GCA_002496065.1 Methanobrevibacter sp. UBA586 | reverse complement strand
CATGAAGGACTTTACATTGGAGACATAGTAGACATTGACGGAACCAAAGTTACAATTGAAGTTAAAAACAAAGACAACTACATCCCATTAGAGCTTGGAGATGGAATAGGATTCAAATACAACGGTAAAATAAAAGGAATCTATCTGGAAGACATAATATCACAGGACAAGGACAGGATAGTAATCAATACCACCAGAAACGTAAAGGTGGGCACTGAAGTATTTATCAGCTATCGTAAATCCATCCATGAGGATCTTAAAAGATTTAAAAAAGAGATGGTTACTCCAAAACACGGATTGAACCTTAAGATTACATGGAATGAAGACCTGACCATATTTGTGCAGGTGGGATTTTATCTTGACGGAGAACTGATTAATTTCAGATACAATTCACCAGGATTATTTGAAACAGCGATAAATCAACCTATCCGTGAGGAGAAAATCAAACAGCAATTATCAAAAACAGGAGGAACTCCCTTTTACATAGAGAATGTTCAGATAAACAACATGCCAAAAAACATCTTTGTAACCGTTGGAAATATGAACAAGATAAGAAGAGAGATTATTGAGAAGGCAACTGAATTGCTGTTGAATCATTACACTCCAACCAAAAAGTGAGTTAAGGCAACAAGAAAAAGATTACATGCATTTGTTGACGAATATAAGGCCTATGAAAATCCAAACATCAGCAAACATCCTAAGCTTTCCGTTTTTGTTGATGACCTTGAAGTTCTTAATTCAATTTCAGGATTTGATTTTCGAAGAGTCTATTTTGATGGAAACTACCTTTACAGCAATCCTGAGGACTACTTCAATAACATAGAAGAGTATCTTGAAAAGGCAGCACTTATGGTCCCTCAAAGTGAACTGGTATGGGTTTTAGCTACATTCTTAAGTGAAGATGATGCGGTCAAATGCAGTGAAATTGTCAGAAATCTTGAAAACAAAGGAATCATAATATCCGTAATGGGAGACTTCCCAGCAATTAGAAAACTTTTCGAATGCCCAATATATGGAAATCAGAACCTCAATGTCTGGAACAGTTTCTCAATTAAAAGTCTGGCTGAATCCGGATTTAATGGACTTATCATATCTCCCGAATTATCAGGGGAGGAAATTCGTGAACTTATCAGGAAAAATGAATGTGAGAATGTCGATTTGGAAATGATTGTAAACGGAAATCTTGAAGTTATAGTCAGCAAGGATGACTTCTCCAATTTAAATGACGGTAAGGACTTTATAATTTCAAATAATAAGGACTATGCAATATTGGAAGATAAAAAAAGGAAAAAATTCAAGTATAAGGTTTCCTTTGACTACAACAGATACAGCCATATTGCAAATAAGGACTGCCTTTGTCTGATTGAGGAAATGAATGACATAATGACACTTGGCCTTGACAGCCTGATTATTGACTGCAGGTATTCAAATGAAAACTATGCCAAACAGATTGTTTCATATTATAATGAGGCATTGAAGGGCAGAGATGATGAGGAGTTGGCCAAGTTCAAATACAACATTATGGACTTGTCACATTCCTACATCAATAAGGGAAACTATATAGAAGGAAGACTTCACGAAGATAAGGAAAGGGAAAATAAAAATGAAATTACCTGAATTGCTTGCACCCATAAGATCTATGGACCATTTGAAGGTTGCAATAAATGCTGGAGCCAGTTCAGTATATTTGTCCGGCAAGGATTATGGTGCTAGAAAATATGCTGAAAATTTTACTTTAGATGAAATAAAAGAAGCAGTAAGTATTGCACATCTACATAATGTCAAGGTTTATGTAACTGTAAACACATTAATTAAGGAGGATGAGATAGAAAATGTGCTTTACTATCTTGGTAACCTATATGAGATAGGTGTAGATGCAGTACTTATTCAGGATTTAGGATTGGTTGACTTAATAAACCAACACATTCCAGATTTGGAAATTCATGGATCAACACAGATGAACATTGAAAATCAGCTGAAGCTTGATTACATTGAAAAGAAAGGAATCAAAAGAATTGTGCTTCCCCGTGAAATGACCAGAAGCGAAATCAAAAAACTCAATACCAATATGGAACTAGAGATATTTGCCCATGGAGCGTTATGCTATTCCTATTCCGGACAATGTCTGTTTTCCAGCATGAAAGGAGGAAGAAGCGGAAACAGAGGATCATGTGCACAGCCATGCAGACAAAAATACACCCTTTCAGACACCAAGAGCACCGATTACTACCTCTCATTAAAGGATTTGTCCCTATTTGATTATCTAGATGAAATCATACAGTTAGGAATTGATTGCATTAAGATAGAGGGGAGAATGAGGAACAAGGAATACCTTGCCATTGTAATAAGTGAATACAGAAAGGCCTTAAACAAGATAAAAAGTCATAAAAAACATGATAGTGAGGACATAAATCTTGTTTTCAATAGAGGATTCACCGAAGGTCAGTTCAAGAGACATTCATCCAGAAGCAAACATTCAGGACATATTGGTTTGGAATTGGGAACTGTTTACAATGCCAACAAAGACAGGATTGCAATAAATCTTAAGGACAGCATAAAGACAATTCCGGAAAAGGGTGACGGAATACTGATTC
This sequence comes from Methanobrevibacter sp. UBA586, assembly GCA_002496065.1. Taxonomy (GTDB): domain Archaea; phylum Methanobacteriota; class Methanobacteria; order Methanobacteriales; family Methanobacteriaceae; genus Methanocatella. The sequence continues at coordinate 5,486 of DAII01000118.1, read as the reverse complement.
TTAAAGGTAACAACAAATATGGATTCGAAATCTCTCAAAATCCAGTTGTAACCACACTCAATCACTTTAAAAAGAACAAGGTGAAGGCACTTAAGGACACAAACCGAAAAGACCGAATACTGATTTTGAAACAGGTAAAACACAACAAGAAAGTTAGTTTCAATCTGGAAGGTGCTTCAGTTTACTTGAATAAAAGAAACAGACTATCCAAGAAAACAAAGGAAATCGAAAATGACTATGCAAGTTACATAAAGAGTCATTTAAACCTGACATTTTCCGTAAAGAACAGCTATCCTGTTGTTAAGGGAACAGTGAAAGTGAAAAACAGCAAGATTACAGAGACTGTAAAAGGTCAGGTACCATTTGAAACTCCATTGAAAGGAGCTGTTGATGCTGAAACAGTGAAAAAGCAGCTGTCAAAACTTGACAACTATCCCTTTAAGATAGATCATATAAACATCAATTATGATGGAGACAAATTCATTCAAATCAGCGAACTTAACAAGATTAGAAGGAAGCTTCTCTCCAATCTAGAGCAATCCATTGAAAGGTATTACCAGAACGAAAAAGTAAAAATCAGCTATAAACCAAGCAAACCTGAAAGGATTGAAAAGAAATGCTGTCTGTCTTTTTATATAAACAGTCTTGAGCATCTGAAGATGATAGAAAACGTGGAGAGAGTGTATCTGGAAATACCTCCTGAAAAAAATTTGATTTACAACTACAATCAAAGGCAACCGAACGTAAATTACATGGTGACATTCCTTGAAAATGCTGTAAAGCTTGGAAAAAACAAAGATTATGAACTGATATGGAAATGGCCAGATATTGCCCATGACAGCCTCATAAAAACCCTGAACAAGGTTAAGGGCATCCTTAATAAGAAAGATATCAATCTTCCAATCATGAGTCCAGATTTCAATGGCAAATACGGACCATACTCATTGAACGTGACCAATACCGCAACAATCAACAGTTTAAAGGAATATGAACTTGTCACATTGTCTCCTGAACTTACAAAAAAGGATTATGAGGACATAATGAAACATGCCAAGGACAATTCAAAAATAGAGATTCTTGTTCAGGGAACCTTGGAGCTGATGAAGACAAGAAACAAGCTAATCAGCAAAAGGGAAGCGAAACCTATCAATCCAAACAGCATTGGAGAAACCTGTCTTGTTGACCTAAATGGAAACGAATATCAAGTCAAGGAAAATTTATCCAATGAAGAACTGATAATATTGAATGATGAGGAGTTGTGTCTACTTGGGGAGATTCCATACTTAAAATCAATCAATTATGTTAACTTTTCAATTGATGGCAGGTGGAAAAATCCTGAGTATCTGAAGATGATTGACATTTACAGGTCAGCCATTGAAAATGATGATTTCAAGCTAAAACAACTTAAGGAAATTTCACCTAAAAACACTTTGGGAAACTATTGAAATAATACTTTTCAACCGCTCTCTGACAATTTGAATATATAAATAAAAGACCAATTATGTAATAACAACGGTGGGGTAGAAAATGACTGGAGATATAAGGACTTTACGAAACATAAGAGGAATTGGCGATAAAATGTCAGAAAAGATAATTCAAAATTTAGGTGGCTTGGAAAACCTTCAAAAGGTGGTTGAAGAAGAAAGCATAGACCAGATTGCTAAAATCGAAGGTATAAGCCCAAAGAAAGCTGCAGAAATAATAAAGGAAATGAAACATAGATCTCCATCAGACTTTATAAAGAGTGAAAGGGCAATGGAGCTATACGAGGACATATTAAACAAGATTTTGGCATACTCTAACACAGACTATGCCAGGAACAAGGTTTTGCTCCTATCACCAACCAAAGATAAAAAAACAATATTGGACCAATTGGCATTTTCTATGAATGCAAAGGAAATGGTCAGCAAGCTCCCTATAGTTAAATTAAGAGGATTGATGAAAAATCTAAAGGAGATAGAAAAACCAAAACCTCTTTATGATGCAAGTAAACTGATATTGGTTGAAAGTGAAGAGGACAATGCATACCTGACCGATTTGGGACTTAACCAATACTATCCCATCATGACAGCAAATGAAATGTCAATGATGAGTGAGGAACTCCTAAGCTACGATTTGATATTTTACATCTACAGTGAAGGAATTCTTGATTTTGAAGGAGTGCCTAATCTTGTTATGATAAGCATCAACGAACAGGATTATGAGATGGTTCCTGAGAAAATCATAAACTTTTTTACAACAAATGAGGAACTGTTTAAAAGAGTATATGAAATTCAAAAGATAAGAAACAATGAAACCGTTTTAGGAGAGATATTCCCAATACTTCAGGAAATAAATATAATAGATAAGAGCGAAGTGGATATTGAAAAAATTGTAAGTTCACTTAAAAAAGATATGGATGAAGAATTAGAAAATGCCATAAAAGAGGTTGACCTTGAAGGAGATGAGATTCTTAACTTATTAAATAATAAGTTCCCTCCAAAAATAGACAAAATATTTGAAGAAATCATAAGTAAAAGAAAAGCTATAATTAAGGACGCTTGCGGATTTGATTTTGATCCGTTTATTAAAAAATACCCTATCTAAATTGATGATAGTGAAATTGAAAGGGTGAGTCTGGAGCAGTCATCCAAAAAGGAAAATAACATATTTGACATCAAGAAAAGTGCAGCCATACAGTTGAATGCACTTAAAGAAAAGGCAATAGAGGAAATAAATGAAACCATAAAATTCGATTACGAATTTACATTGGGAAGCTTTGCATACGAATATGAACTGACAGCACCAATATTTACAGAAAACATTGAATTGGAAGGAGCTTTGCACCTTGAACTGTCTGATAAAAAAGGAGAGCCCGGAATCCAGAAAATCAATTATAAGCTAACAGAAGATGAAAATATTGCATTGCTTACAGGGGCAAACAGCGGAGGAAAAACAACACTCCTTGAAACACTTACACAAATATCAATAATGGCCCAAATGGGACTTCCAGTAAGTGCAGACTATGCTGAAGTCAAAATATTGGATGAAATATATCATTTTTCCAAAAAAAGGTCCCTTGATGCGGGAGCATTCGAATCATTCCTTAATGTGTTTATTCCAATAGTTACCACCAACAGTGAAAAACTGGTATTATTAGACGAATTGGAAGGAATAACTGAGTTGGATGCTGCGGTAAAGATAATTTCCACATTTATAGACATGATAAAAGAAACCAACTCCTATGGTGTAATAGTAACCCACATGGCACGTGAACTGATGAACTATACAGACATTCGTGTAGATGGAATTGAAGCGAAGGGATTAGATGAGCACAATAATCTAATTGTAGACAGAACACCAAAGATGCATTTTCTTGCAAACAGTACACCTGAATTAATTCTAAAAAGAATATATGAAAAATCTGATAAGGATTTAAAGCAAGTATATGGCAGGATTTTGGAGAAATTTAGGTAGTTTTAAAGAAAAGTATTAATACTACCTAATTACAACTTTTTTTTATGAATATTATTCCTAGTACTAAAAACGAATATCTAAAGAGAATAAACCAGATATATGCAGTTCTTAAAAAAAATGACTTCGGATACGTAATTGAGCAAAACACATTTCTCAAAAAGTTTCCATTAATGAGAAATAATAAGGCCAAAGAGGAAGATATGGCATTTGATGAATCAGTGCCAATCCGAGTAAGAAAAGTATTAGAGGAACTAGGGCCTGCATACATCAAGTTAGGGCAGATGCTAAGTACACGTCCAGATTTAGTAGGATGGGACATGGCAAATGAATTTCAGAAACTGAGAGACAATACTCCAGCTACTCCATTTCCTGAAATGAAAGAGGTTATTGAAAGTCAACTAGGAAGACCAATAGATGAAGTTTACAAGGATTTGGATGAAAATCCTGTAGGGTCTGCTTCAATAGGCCAAGTTTACAGAGCTACATTAATTGAAAATGATGAAAAAGTGGCAATTAAAGTACAAAAGCCAAATATAGAAAAAATGATAGAAGCAGACATAAAGATTATGGAATTTCTTGCAGATAAAATGGACAAGTACTTCGAGAAAACAAGAATATATAATTTTCCGGCCATAATCTATGAATTCAAACGTTCCATGAAAAAGGAATTGAACTATCAAGAAGAAGTAAGAAATATGGAACATTTGGCCTATGACTCCAGAAAAAATAAATATATTCACATTCCAAAGGCCTACACAGATTACTGTGGAAAAAAATTAATTACAATGGAATTCATAAACGGAGTGGAAATTGAAAAAATATTNNTGATAAAAAATTAATTTCAGAAAGAGGAGTAAAGGCTTACTTCAAACAGATATTCATAGACGGATTTTTCCATGCTGATCCCCACCCAGCAAACCTGATGGTGATGGACGACAACATAGTTTGCTTTATTGATGAGGGAATGATGGGAACATTAGATGATAACTTTAAAGAAAATTTAGCAGAGTTAATTATACTGTTGGTTGGAGGAAATGCAACCCATCTTATGGACCAGCTCCTGTATATGGGAATAATCAACAAACGTCAAAGAAGAAGTGGTAAGCTTAAAGATGATGTTAATGATTTGATGAACAGATATTATGGTGCGGATCTTAAGAACATGAAAGGAGGATTTGAAGACCTACTCAATGCAATGATAGATAACAATGTGAAACTTCCAAGAGAATTTATAATGATAGGAAGAGGAGTTGCATTGATAGAGGAAACAGGTCAAAAGCTAAATCCTGAATTCAATACAGTGGCAGAACTGAAAAAACTAAGTAAAAAAATACTTCTCAATAAATATAGTCCAAAAAGAATAATGAAAAATGGAGAAAACTATATTTTAGAAATAGAACACTTGGCTAANNATATAATGGAAACAGGTGAAATAACAATAACCCTAAAACACATAAATCTTAAAAAAACAATTCAACAACTATCCATATCAATAATATTGGCAGGACTTTTGGTTGGATCATCACTTACAATAGTTTCAAATACAGGACCAAAATTATTTGACATGTCTGTAATTGGATTAATAGGATTTGTATTTAGTGCAATATTAGCCGCCTATCTCTTAATCAAATATATACAAACTACAGAAGATGAAATATAAATCTCATCTTTTTCTAATTTTNNAAACAAGAATATATAAAAATAGTATAAATATCGCCCGTATACTAACTCTCATGAATCATCGGTAGCTTACCCTTTCCTCCTCGAGCAACCCTCGAAACGGGCGGCCTATCCAATACTGGGTTTCTTCTAATCATAGACAGCAAAAGCTTTCCTCATAAAAGGACCGAAGGCATTGGTCATTAATAAAATGATATGACAATAAAAAAATTTGTAACAAATAATATATAAAAGTAAGTAAAAAAAATATGAAAATTTTATATATAAAAATGGCTTGCAGCAAAATGAAATTCCCATAGAAAAAAAACCATAGTACACAAAACAAAACACACAAAGACTTCACTTCTGGG